>JAZNBY010000190.1:0-6153 GCA_045587325.1 Lachnospiraceae bacterium
AACTCAAATTTAACTCGTTTGTCGAGTTAAATTTTGCATTTTCGAGTTAAAATCGAGTTAAATTCAAATTCAAACGAGTTACATTCTCCTAAATCCCCAACCTCTCCGCCAATCTCCCTATTCCCCACAGAAACAATATCTCGCAACAATCCCCTTTCTCCCTTTTCCCATATGTATCGACAAAATCTGTCAATGTTGTCAGCAGCGGGTCCCCTTCGCGTATGCGAAGGGTTCTTCTGATTTCCTTCGGTACTACCACACGGCCTAAGTCATCGATACGACGCACAATTCCCGTTGCTTTCATCGTTTTGTTCCTTTCTCCAAAGGAGTTCCTTGCGAACTCCGTAACCATCTTTGTACGATTTGATTTCCAAATCATTGTTGTGGAGTTAGTATGCGGAAAATGCGGGGAATTATGCGTGGATGAGACGTATATGAAAAACTATTCCTCCTCTTCCTGTTTCTTTAAACATTCCTTCCTAAACCATTCAAGATACTCTTTGTTGTAAAATTTTTTTTCTTTATTTCAAATATTTCACACCGTCAATCTCAACCCCTTTGTAACCCTTAAGGTCAATCATTTTTCCGAGAAACATTGCGGAATGTGTCTTTTTATTCTCTGACACGCGTATAAGCATTCCTGATTTGCCGAGCTTCTCCAAACTGCCGTCAAGCTTTATCAGGTTTACGGAGTTCGACTTGCCACTCAAAACCTCTCCGCCTTCATCAATCACCTGAAATTGTGTCAGCTTGATCTCCTTGCCGTCTGCGCTCGTCAACATCGCAGAATCAGCATTTTTAGCGAAGCTTACCTGTGCAACAAAGTCATGTCCGAGAGAGTTTCCTTCCGGAATCCCTTCCTCATCCAACTGCGTCGTTACACCGGCCATCCGGTCTTCCTCCGTAAAAATATCCATACTGTAGAAAATCATTTCATACTCACAGGAGGTTTCCATGCCAAGAAGGTCAATGATATGACAATACCTTACGGTATCCTTGCTTGTCTGAGCCTCCCAGTTTGTTATTGCAGCGCCCCCGGTCGGATACGTTATCTCTCCTGTATCCATCCGACGCAACGCAAAATTCGGCTTGTAATCGATATAGTTCCGTCCCTGCTCATCCAATGCGTCCAAAGTTACAACCGCCAGTGCGAAATGTCCGTCCGATACAACCGCATCCAATGCAATCCGCACATGTTCGTTTTCCATTACCTGATTTTCCACTGCCCCATACTCTTCCAGTAAATCTGTGTTATCAAAATAAATTTCTGCACTTTCCCGGTTTTTCAATTGCATGTGTACAATAACTGCTGCCGATGCCACAGTGACCGGCGCAAGTATCAAAACTGCCAGTGCAACCACCAAGGCTTTTCCGGAGAGCTTCTTTGGCTTTACAAACTCCTCCGATTGAATAATATGTTCTTCCTTTGTTTCACTCATTGCTTTAAAGATGTCAAATCCTTTCATAAATGCACGCCCTTTCCATTAAGAAACTTTTTTAGTTTTTTTCTTGTACGAAATAGTATGGACCGGACTTTCGTCTCGGAATAACCATACTTCTTTGCTATCTCTGCAGAAGTTTCTCCGAACCAATAACGTCTCACGAACAATGCACGTTTTTCCTTGTCTAACATGTCAAGAAACATATTCATCAGCGCTGCCAAAGCATCATCACTCTCTTCCGTTTCCTTTGCAGGAAGACACTCCTCCATTTCCTTAGAGAGTTCCACTACCTGGGCTGAGCGTTTGCCGGCCGTCCTTTTATCCAACATATCCATGGCTGTCCGTCTGCATACAGTTGCACAGAATGCGTAAAGGCTCCGGGGACTTTGAGGCGGAATCGCATTCCAAATCTTAAAGTATGTATCATTTAAGCACTCCTCTGCATCTTCGGAATTTCCCAACAGTCTGTATGCCAGCTGCCGAAGTCTTGCCCCGTAAGCAGCCTGTGTTTCCGCAATTGCACGCTCATCTCGCTCAAGAAAAAGTTCTATCAGTTGTTCGTCATCCAATCTATTTCACCTCTTCTCATTACAGGTTCATGAACCTTTCACCCTTATAGTCGGAAAGAAAAACCAAAGTGTTGCACATTTTATAAAAAAGTATATCAAACAAATCGAGTAAAGCCCTTTCCATGCACACTTGAGGGCGTTTTGTTTTTATGGTAGTTTCACATACAAAAAAGCTGTCGCCATAGATGCAACAGCTCATTCTTACCATTTTATTCACGTAACATGATAACAATTATTCCACCAACTTATACTTCGCATACTTTCCACCTTGTTCTTTACAAAGTTTGTTCTCCGTAACCATTTTTTTAATGACACTATATGCTTGCTCCGGTGTAATCTTCAACAATTCCGCCACATCCTGTTTTGTTACCGTGCCATCTTGCGTTTTTGCCAACTTTAACACCATTTCCGGATATGCGATACTGTCAATTCCTGCTTGACGTACATACTGAATGCTCTCGTTATTTTCTCTATACACTTTTGCACTCAGCATATAGGTTCTGGTATTTCCTCTTCCTAATGCTTCAATCAATCCGGCCTCAATCAGCGTTTCAATAGAAGCTCTAATTTTGCTTTCTCCAAGATTCGTTATGGAAACAATTCTCTCCAACGGCACTCTTCTCTCATTTCTGAGTAACGACAAAATCATTAATGCATAAATAGAAAGAGACTTCCCCTGTCGATTTTGCTCATCAGCGATCAACTTTGTAAATTTATCATCCGCTTTTGCTCTCTGAATAAACAGCTTAACATTTGTACTTGTTGTCTCCGAATAATCCGGCCACGGTCTTCCGTAAATAATAGACCCTTCAAAAATTCTGTCGATACCTCTTCCCGTCTTTTCCGCCAACCCAATTCGTTTTAAAGCATCCGCCAATGCCGGGTTTTTCCCGCGTGGCTCTACGGTAAGCAAATTCTGTAGTGTCACACCTTCAATAAATCCCCCGGGACTGCTAATTGTCATTCCTTCATCATCAATCAACAGCCGCACCGTCCCAAGCATCGTATAATCCCTATGGCAAAATGCATTAATCAGACCCTCTCTAAATGCTGCAGAATCAAACTCCGGAACACCCACACGAAATAGACCGTATTCTATTTCCTGTTCCGGATTCCATGCTTTTACATAAGTTTCAAACTGTTCTACAACTTCCAATAAAGGCTTTGTGGTTTCCTCATTTATTCTTACCTTTGTTCCCTCCAATACTTGAAAGGACGATTTTACCGTTGGCATTAACTCTGCAATACGGTCTTCTTTTCCCAACAAAATCATACCGGCAACTGTGGGAACCGGCTCTCCGGCAACCTCTACCGATAATCGAAGTGCCTTATCCAATTCCTCATCCTGAAGCTGCAGTAGATTCTTCTCTCCGCCCGGTCTGCTCCGAATAATATCTCTTAATCGAATTCTTTGATTCGGATCCAAGTCCTCCATCGTCGCCCCCGCCAACGGTTGCGCGGAAAAATCCAATAACGATAACTCCGATAACCGCCCCGCAATTTCATAAGAATACATCGGAATTACCTCCGGAGAGCCGTCCGCTTTCAACCTTCTGCGCAACATCTTCCCTGACGATGTCGAAACCACCGTCCGGCTAACCGGAATCTCTATTTTAAGTACATCCTTCCCCTCTTCCGTTAAAATCTCAGCACGCACTGAAACGGACGGTACCGTACTATTTGCAACAAGTGCGGAAACACCAACTGCATCTCTGTGTTTTTGATTTACTCCTGTAATTGTGCCATCATCCTCAACACCGAGATACAATTCGCCTCCCTTTGTATTTGTCATACCAACGATTTCATCAATCAAACCCACATCCGAATATCCTTTTATATCACTTTTAAACTCAACTACTAAGTCTTCTTTTAACGGAATTGTTCTCACAAGGGCACCTCCTAATTTGTTCTAACTCTATTTTAACTCGTTTTAACTCGTTTGTCGAGTTAAATTTTCTGTTTTTGAGTTAAAGTCGAGTTAAACCTGAATTAAAACGAGTTGCACCTTACCTAAATCCCTATTCTCCTTGCAAATTCTTCTATTGCACACATGAAAAAGCGTGCTAAATAGCACTCTTTCTCTCTATTTCCATATGTATCGACATTTTCTGACAATGTTGTCAGCAGCGGGTCTCCCTCTCTTATGCGGAGGGTTCTTCGGATTTCCTTCGGTACTACCACACGGCCTAAGTCATCTATTCTTCTTACAATACCTGTTGCTTTCATACTGACTCCTTTCGGTGTTTTCCATAACTTTGTTGTGGAGTTAGTATGCGGAAAAAGCGGGAGATTATGCGTGGAGAAGCTGATATACGAATTTTATACTACTTCATCAAAAAACAGATGCGCATATCACCTCAATCGCAGACAAAAGAGCGAAAATGCCCCTAGAAAACCCACCGCAAATGATGTATAATATAGGCAATTCGAACTATAAAAAAGAAACGTTGTATATTTGACATAGAAACGGAGGTGTTATGGTGCAGCACAGGGACGATTTTAAAACCCAGTACGAACAGGAGCTTCTGCAGCAGGAGATTACCGCAAATAAAAACACATTGAAAGGTTTTATCTGGTTCTTGCTTGCGGTAGCCCTTGTATGGGTTCTTACCATGATAAATTTTTTTGAAGTGGACAAGACGCTGACCAGCATTGCCTTTCTGGCAAACATTGTGCTGTTTTTCCCACCGTTTTATATTATGTTAAAGGGAGATCTGGCAAAGCCTTGGCTGAAATACTTTTTGCTTTTTATGTTGTGCCTGGTTTCAGCTGTTATCATTTCCATCCTGTCCTATCATGCCGTACTGCTATATGTGTTCCCGCTGTTGTATGCAGTACAGTATCGAAAGAAGGCGGTGATCTGGTATGCCTACGTCGTAAACCTGGGCACCATTACCCTCAGTTCCATTCTAAGCTTTTATTACGGCATTTGTGACCTGAATATTCTGCTTCAGAGCCAACATGTCCGAGAGCACTATCTGAGCATTATCGCAGAGGATGCACTACATATCCCGTTTAACGAGGACCCTTTGTTTGTCATCATTGTGTTTATGATTTTCCCGCGAGCCATTATTCTGCTGGTATTTACTATCATGATGCAGTACAACGTTATCAACAATGCCAGGGATGCGGTTCGTATCGCACAGCTGACTTATGACAAAAATACCGATTCCAATACAAACGTATACAACAAAAACAAGTACCAGGAAATGATAGATTTCTATTACCCGAAGCTTGAGCGGGTTTCCGTTGCCTTCTGGGATTTGAATGATTTAAAGAAAATCAATGACCGACAGGGACATGCCATGGGTGACCGGGCCTTGGAAAAACTGTCGTCTCTGCTGAATGCCGAAGCCACCGATACCTGTCGGGTATACCGCATCGGCGGTGATGAGTTTGTCACCATTATCGACAACCCGGTCCCGGACCAGATGTTCCATTTCACATCCGACATCATCAAAAAAGTAAAAGAAGCAGACAAATCCGAGCCGTATAAATTCAGTGTCGCGGTGGGTTATGCTACCGGACATGGTAAGGATATTCTTGATCTTGTAAAAGAAGCGGATGCCGCCATGTACGAAAACAAAAAAAGATGCAAGGAGAAAGCAAAACAATGATTTTACTTATCACGCTCTGTTCCCTCTGTATCGTTTTCCTGTTACTATTGTATCTCGTTCACCATTTTCTGTTCCGGCATCCCATGAAAAAAAGGCCGGATCCTCACAATATCCCTTCCGGGCCTCTTTACGACGGTCACAAAGAGAAGATGCTTGCAGTGGTAGAAGACATGGCATCTGCTCCTCATGAGCTTTGGCAACTGACCTCCCACGACGGTCTGCAGCTTTACGCCAGATGGTATGGCGAATACTCTTCCGAAACACCGGTTGTTCTCTTTTTCCACGGGTTTCACGGCTGTGCCGAGTGGGATGGTTACGGAATGTACCGTATCTGTAAAAAACTGGGATATCCTATCCTCATGCCTGACATGCGGGCTCACGGAAAAAGTGAAGGAACTATCTCCTTCGGCATCCGGGAACGACACGACGTAGGCGCTTGGATGGATGAAGTTTTGCACCGCTTCGGTCACGACACCAAGCTCATATTAGCCGGTGTATCCATGGGTGCTACCTCCGTCCTTTTGG
>JAZNBY010000191.1:0-3092 GCA_045587325.1 Lachnospiraceae bacterium
GCACCAGTGGATACAGGGACTTCCCTGTCTGAACCGTCCGGGTGAAAACGGCCCTACCGTTCCGAATCAGCCGGAGAAACCGGAAGCACCGAAGCCGGAACTGCCGGATGTAAATATTCCGGTGTTACCGGATGCGCCGGAGCTGCCGGAGAATACACCGGAAGAGTTGCCGGAAACGGGAGATAAGGCCTATGCTTACGGGCTTCGTATTACGGAACTGGTAAATGAGCACAGAAAGGCAGCGGGCCTGGCCCCGGTAACCTATTCTGCAAAGCTCAGTAAGGCAGCGCAGGTGCGGGCAGTGGAAATCGAGAAATCCTTTTCCCATACCCGTCCGGACGGACGTTATTTCTCTACCGTTTTTGCGGAGCATGGAATTTCGTACCGTTATTCCGGTGAGAACATTGCCTGGGGTCAGAAGTCGCCGGAGGAAGTAGTGACGGCCTGGATGAATTCTGCCGGACACAGAGCAAATATTTTAAATGCGAATTTTAAAGAGCTCGGTGTCGGCTACCGTCAGAATGCAAGAGGTGTCAACTACTTTACACAGTTGTTTATTTACTAAGAGATAAGGGAAACGAAAACCGCCTTTTTTCATACACTGTATCAGATGTGTGAAGAAGGCGGTTTTTTTATGGAGATGACAAAACCTGCGGAGCGACGCCGGATTAAAAAGTCGGAGACCCGGATTTTGCTTGCGTTTTTATTAAATCTTTTGTTTACCTTTGTGGAAATCTGGGGAAGTGTGCTCACCGGAAGCGTGACCATCTTTTCGGATGCCATTCATGACTTTGGAGATTGCATTGCTCTGGGGATGTCCTGGAGAATGGAGAAGTTCTCAAAACGCCCGCCCAATGACAGATACCATTTCGGTTACGGACGGTTTTCCGTGGTGGCAGGGCTGATAAATAACCTGATTCTGCTTATGGGCGGTGTGATACTGATTGTTACATCGGTACAGCGCTTTTTTGATCCGAAACCCATTGACGGAAAGGGAATGCTTTTGTTTGCCTTGTTTGGAATACTGGTAAACGGTACGGCTATGTTGCTTACTTCCAAAGGGAAAAATATGAATGAGCGAGCCATCAGTATGCATATGTTAGAGGATGTCTTAACCTGGGTTGCGGTGCTGGCAGTGGGAATTGTCATGTGCTTTTATGATTTGCCGGTACTGGATTCTCTTTTGTCCATTGTTATGACCTTGATTATTTTTGCGGGAGTGGCAGGGAATCTGAGAGGAATCTTTTCCATACTGATGGTTCGTTCGCCTCTGGGGAAGAAGGAGTATCGGGCGTTATGGGAGCGGCTTGATGAGTTAAACGGAGCGGGAACCTTAGAAGAACTGCGTGTGTTTACTTTGGACGGGGAAGTGGTTTTTGCGGAGGTTTGCATGGTGTATTTTGAACCGGTGGAGTGCTATGACATGGGAGAATTGTTTGGGGCAATCAAGGAATGCTGCAGCGACGCCGGCATAGAAAAGTCTGTGATACAGTTTCGTTACGCCGGGCCGAAAAAGGAGGAAAACGAAGGTTAAATTTTTTTTCAAATACGAGTATTTTTCTAGCATTGACAATTGAAAAAAAGACCCGAATCGTGTATAGTTATAGGTGTTGTGAAAACAGCTGAAATTATACGGGACGGACATTACGGAAAGGGATATGTCCGGAAAGGAGAAGGGATATGAGTACAGGAGGACCGAAGGCACCGAAGGACCCGATAAAGAAGCGTCCGGCGGTGTATGTGTTATATGATAAGACCATTGAGGCTTATACAAAGCCGGAGGGCGGCAGCGTCAGCCCACTGTTTTTGGATAATGGCAGATTGGCCAATTATGCGAAGACCATCGGCAGGGTGGAGGATGAGTCGTTGCTTGAGATGCTGAATACGGCGGAGGGCTTTCGAAAGCTGGTGCATTCCGTAGGCGTGTCCGTAACCTGTGAGAATAAGGAGCAGACAGCGGAGTTTGTGCTTCATATGTATGGCAAGACCGATGTGTACGAAGGCGGTACCCGTCATGTAACGAAGCTGACGCCAAACGGTACGGAAACGGAAGTGTTGCTTTCTGATATTGCATGGGGCACGGAGGATGCCTGTGTGGGTCAGTTTGCCTTTTTGTTTGAAAGCAACTGGGAAGTGGCTACCATTACGGTGTGCCTGTATTTAAATGACGGTTACAGTGCACCGGAGTTTATTCCGGATGCGCCGGTGGATTTTGAAAGTCAGGCTTATAAAGATATGATTGCAAAGTCTTTTGTTTCTCTCGGAAACAATGTACGCTTAAAGCGTGCCATCGAGAAGGCAAAGGCTGGAGAGGATGTTACCGTTGCTTTTATCGGCGGATCCATTACGGAGGGAGCCGGAGCAACACCGAGCCAGAAGACCTGCTATTCCAAGGTGGCATACGATTGTTTCTGTAAACGGTTCGGAAACGGTGAGAATGTGCATTATACGAAGGCCGGTGTGGGAGGTACGTCTTCCGAGCTTGGTATGATTCGTTACGAGAGAGATATTTTGGGACGGGGCGCAGCTCCGGACGTGGTAATTGTGGAATTTGCGGTAAATGATGAAGGGGACGAGACAAAGGGGGATTGCTACGAGACTTTGGTACGTAAGATTTTGTTCTCCGAGAATGCTCCGGCAGTCATTTTGCTGTTCTCCGTATTTGAGAATGACTGGAATCTGCAGGAGCGTCTGTCGCCGGTAGGTGTCCGCTATGATTTACCGATGGTAAGTGTCAAGGATGCAGTGGTGGAACAGTTCTATCTTCCGGCAGAGGGCGGCCGTGTGATTTCAAAGAACCGGTTCTTCTATGATATTTATCATCCGACCAGTGCCGGCCACCGGATTATGGGTGAGAGCCTGGATTATTTGTTTGCAAAGGCGGATGAGACACCGGCAGGAGCAGAGCCGGACTATGAGAGTCTTGAGACTGTTTTTCAGCCGGAGTTTGTGAACGTACGCCTTCTTGACCGCAAGGATTTGTTTGATGGTGCGGAGATTTCCTGCGGTGCGTTTACGGAGTCGGATACAGACCTTCACTATGTGGAAATGAATCTGGACAATTTCCGGACTCCGATGTTCCCGCATAACTG
>JAZNBY010000192.1:0-4307 GCA_045587325.1 Lachnospiraceae bacterium
GCGGAGAAAAGTTTCTGGTAGGCTCATCCAGAATCAGCACATTTGCTTTGGATAAACTCATTTTAAGGAGCAATACCTTTGCCTTTTGTCCTCCGGACAGTTCCGACATAGGATGGTCCATTTCATCCGCGGTATACTTTAGGGAACCGAGATAGGTACGAATTCGAGTACGCTCCTCCTTATCTCCCGTAGTATCCAAAAACTCCACCGGAGTTACAGTCATATCTAACATATCCTCGTAATTTTGCGGCATATACTCTGCATGGATATCGTTCCGTGCCAGCAATTCCTCTGCCATTTTGCGTAACAACGTAGTCTTTCCTGCACCGTTTTTTCCGATAAAACAGATTTTCTCGGAGCCCCGGACTAAGAGCTTAATGTTCTCTGCCAGTGTTCTTACACCATCCGGAGTCATAAGCCGGTCTAACTGATACTCAATGACCGTTTTTCCTGCCGGTACCTTGGACTCCTTTTCGCTTAACTTAAAGAAGATTGCCTCCTCGGTTTCCGGCATCTCGGTCATTTGCTCATCCTGCCGTTCAAACCGATGCTCCATACTTTTGACTGCCTTCATTTTCTTTTTTAAGAGCCTTCCCGGCGCATCCCGGTTTGCTTTTGAAATATGATCCAGTTGATGCTGTACACTCTGCTCGATCCGTTGCAACTTTTCATCCCGAAGCTTCTTTTCCCGCCGCTCGTTAAGCGCCAATGTCTCCTGCCGTTCCAATGCTGCTTGCCGTTCCGTAATGTACTGCCGGTACGGCACCTTTGCCACCGTGGCCCTGCTCTTTGTTTTCCGCATAATCTGTTCCATATGGATGACCATGTTGGCGGTACGCTCAATCAGGGTTTCATCGTGGGAAATGTACAGTACACTGTAGGGCCAGGAATTGATAAACTGCTCCAGCCATTCCAATGTTTCCATGTCAATGTCATTGGACGGTTCATCCAAAAGTAACACCGTAGGCTCCGCCATCAGAAGCCGGAGCATCTGGGTTTTCACCTTCTCTCCTCCGGACAAAGAGGAAAGCTTCTGTTCTCCGTAGAAAAACTCCGGGCTTAAGCCAAACTCCCCTGCCATCTTTCCCAAATCCTTCGGTGTCCGTTCAAAGAATGCCGGTTCCTCTGAAAAATATTCGTATAAGGTTTTCTCCTTGTCCTCAGCCGGCAGTTCCTGGGCCAGATATCCCAACCTCTCTTTGTTTAGGATACGTTCCCCTTTTCCTTCCGCATATGTTTCAATCCGTTCCGGGTCATAAATCCACTTTAATACCGTGGACTTTCCGTTTCCTTCTTCTCCCGCCATAACAGCCTTGTCCCCGTCGTTTAACACAAAGGACAGGTTCTCTACGATGGTACGCAAATCTTTTTTGTGTGTAATGGATAAATTTTTAATTTGTATCATGGTGCCTCCTTGCCGAAAGCCTAAAAAAGTGTGGCTTCGTATCCGAAAGCAGACTTAAACAAATCAAACCTATCCCAAGACACACTGCGGCTCGGTATACGTGCGATACGATAGTCTGATTTCGGCATACACAAACAAACCTATCTGATAGGCTTTCTCTCTAAACTGTTTGTACGTTCCAAATCTAACTATCTGTTGCTCATGTCCTCACCTTACACCTGCGGTGCCTTTCTTTTTATTACACTTATCATAACATAACCCCCACCCAATTACAAGTCATTATTGAAAAAACATGATATCGGAATCACCGTAAGGTATTTCCTCCGGCATCACCCACTTTTCTTCAATCAATTTATTCTTTTCCTCATCCTTATAATTTCCGCATAAGTAAAATACGGTATCGTCAAAGTCTTCCGGACACACAACAGCCATGGTAAGCATAATATACGGTTCCGTCTCCAGAGAAAGACTTAACTCATCTTCCGTCGGTTCATACAAACTATAGCCTACCAACAATTCTATGGTTTCATTTCCCCGGTCTAACGTTACCTCTCTTGCCATCCCCGGTGCCTGCGGAGAATAAATGATTCCGGTCCGTTTATCCACAAAGCCTCCATGCATGGTCGGCCTTGCTTCTTCTCCATCGATTTCATGCTCCGTATAAAGCTTTATTTCTGCCGTTACAATCTTTTTCCCGGCTTCTGTCTTATGGGCCTCTTCCGTTACCATTACCTCGCACCGCTGGTCTACCGTTTCCACTTTCAGTACTTCAATCTGTTTTTCATCCCAAAGGGCTGCGGTACCACGATAGGTATAGTCACCGTCCCCAAGAATCTCAATGTTATTTTTCGCAAAATAATCCGGTCCCAACGCAATCATTCCGCCGGACTGTTCCGGTTCTTCCGACCGTTGCTTTTCTGCCAATGCCTTTTCTACACCTACTACTACTATATCGGAGTTGCCGTTTCGTAACAGCTTTAACAACACCCAGTTACCGAATCTGCTGGTGAAATCGTCCTCCTCAGGTCCGTTACCCGTAAGATAAAAGGCTGCATCCATGTAATCAGACGGGCACACCAGGGTAAAGGTGAACCGCACAAACGGACAAGTCAATGACGGTGCCTCGTATTCAAAGCGAAGCGTCATCTTAATGTTTTCATTGTCCCGTCTTAAATAAATTTCCTGATCATAGTTATCAAAACTCGGGAAGAAGGACTTACCCGTTTTAATATCTACAAAACCACACATGGAAGATGAGCTCCAACTGAAATCCTCAAACACATGAGGTACGGTAATCACGTCTGCCGTAATGGTTTTCGTTCCATCCCCGTTGTCTTCCTGCTCGATATAAAATCTTCCTTCCACAGTCTCATGAATCGGTGACCACATATCCTCCTCACGGTTATACTCTTGTACGGTTCCTTTGTAAAAGTGGGTACCCTCCCCCAATATCTCATAACCGTAACGCTCCATGTAGTTGGCCGGAACCGGCGTCGGTGTCGGAATCGGTGTTGCCGTCGGCGCAGGTGTAGATGTGGCAGCCGGTTCTTCCGTCAGATCCTCTCCATCACCATTTTCCGGCAGTACACTCTCTGTCACTGTCCCGGTATCTTTCTCATCTTTCGTATCCTCGGCCTTTCCGCAACCGGCCAACAAAACCGTTACAACAAGCAGCAATGCCATCCCATACTTTTTCTTCATAATGCCCCTCCTTCTTCCGTAAAAGTCCTGTGGGTAAATTTTATTTACCCTTATATTACCACGTAACTTTTGCATTGTCAACAGTATTTACACACATTTGTAAATATTATTTACCTTTTAGCGCTTATTCAGGGACCATATATCGCAATCGGTGCCATTTTTTCTTTTTTTATGGAGTCACAAATATCCCCAGCTTCGGCGGATACACCGAAAACACCATAAAGGCAACCAAAAACCCATACATCACAATCCGCAGTACCATGGGATTCTTATTCTTACAAGTCAATGCCATCCGGTATACCACCACATAGGCCCCTAACACGCTGAGTACAAACACCGCAATATTTACCCAGTCAACAATAAACCCCAGTATCCCGGAATAGGTATAAAACAACGTAGGAATCAGCAAAAGCCCCACCAAAATCCCGGTAAACATGGCATTATAAATGCAGGGATACTGCCGTTCCAGACGTTTCCCTGCCACCAGTGCAAACAGAAACATGGGAAAGAACAACAACTTCATATGCTCCCAGGTAGACTCATTGATTGGAAAGAATAATCCGATGATAAAGCCTCCTCCGGTCCACTCATAGACAAAGTGAGAAATCACACCAAGTACCGTTGTCACCAGAAACCCAACCACACAAAATCGTTTCAATTCCTTCATAAAAACACCCCCGAGCCGTGCAAACTGTAATAGTAACAGTTTACGCGGGACGGGGGTGGGGTATTCCTCTCTCAAAAACATAAAAATGCCGCAAACCTTTCGGTTTACGGCATTTCTTATTTGCATTATTATTCTTTCGAATTAGAACTTACCAGCGTCAGCTGCTTCCTGGATGGAAACTGCTACAGCTACGGTCATACCAACCATCGGGTTGTTACCTGCACCGATCAGACCCATCATCTCAACGTGAGCCGGAACGGAAGAGGAACCTGCGAACTGTGCATCGGAATGCATACGACCAAGGGTATCGGTCATACCGTAGGAAGCCGGGCCTGCTGCCATGTTATCCGGATGAAGGGTACGGCCGGTACCACCACCGGAAGCTACGGAGAAGTACTTCTTACCAGCTTCGGTTCTTTCCTTCTTGTAGGTACCTGCTACCGGATGCTGGAATCTGGTCGGGTTGGTGGAGTTACCGGTAATGGAAACGTCTACGTTCTCCTTCCACATGATTGCAACGCCTTCCGGAACGCT
>JAZNBY010000193.1:0-22022 GCA_045587325.1 Lachnospiraceae bacterium
TACGCACGGAAATCAAGAAATCCGGCCCGCACAATTCTCTCACTTTTACAATCATCTCACTGCAAAATCCGGCTCTGTTTTCCGCAGAACCGCCGTATTCGTCCGTTCTGAAATTCGCCGACGGGGCCATAAACTGGTTAATCAGATATCCGTGACATCCGTGAAACTGTACGCCGTCGTAACCGGCTTTCTTCGCCCGAACCGCCGCATCGATAAAGGACTGTTGCATGGAATGAATCTCATCAAGGCTCATTTCCGTGGTGGTATAATCGCCGCGGAATCCTTGTCTTGTTACCGCGGACGGACCGATGGCCGGACCGCACTCCGGATTTGACGTATATCCCGTATGATTCAACTGAATAATCACCACAGCACCGTATTTATGACACCCTGCGGTAATCTCTTTATGTCCCTCTATCTGCTCATCACTCCAAAGGCCCATATGAGTCTTACAAAATCTTCCTCCCGGAGTCACTGCGGTTGCTTCCACACAAATCAGACCACAGCCACCTTTTGCCCGCTCTGTATAATGGGCAACCAACTTCTCGTTCACCTTTCCCGAATCATCGGTAAAATCAAATTTTACCGTCGGCGCAAAGGTAATTCTATTCTTCAATGTGTAACTTCCGATTTGAATCGGTGTATTTGTTTTAACCATAAAAAACGCACCTCCAAGTTCTATTTTAGAGCACTTGGAGGTGCACTGTCAACCCATAATCATCCTCTTCCGGCTTCAGTTACGATGCCACCGAAGCATCCTCTTCCAACGCACCGGTCAGACTGTCATATACCGCATTAATAATCTCTCTGGCCTTGCTTTCCGAAACCGCATTCAGCTTATGTCCCAGAGAAATCGTTAACACATCTCTCAGTGATGTCACACCGAAGGTACAGTTGCATGCCGGCATCAGATTCGGAATAAAATACGCGTCTCTGATTACGAAATCCTCCGAGTTTGCTTTAAAAGAAACATCTCTTATGTTAGACATCTCAAAATTCTCACTGCCGTAACTTAAGGATAATGCGGTCCGCATCATTCCCAGCACTTCCATATCCCGGAACAAACCGTATCTGGCGTGATATGCCGCACCGAAGGCATCCGCACTCAACAGCATGAAGGTATACAGCGTATCCAGTATTTCCGTCTTATTCATACGCTTTTCTTTGATGCAATTGTCAACAATTTCTACATTTTCCCAAAAGCCGAGACTTCGGTCATATTGCAAAAACGGTTTGATACAAGAGGCATAATTGCCCAGACCTTCCTCCTCGTCTCTTTGAAAGAACCCTCTGGTATCCGCGGAAATAATCGCCTCAATCTTATCTCCCTGTAACATTGCGGCAGTAATCGCCGTACAAATTGCCGACGTGACGGTTACACCTGATTCCTTGCACTTTTCCCTCAGTTTTAAAAACATGGGACGCTTGATATTTCTGCAAACCAAGCCGTATCCCACGGAAGCATTGTGGGTTTCAATCATTTTTTCGTAAGATTCCCAGGAAAACTCCACCTGCTTCTCTTCACACTTTTTGCTTAATGCCAACAGATTTTCCCGCATTGTCTCCGGCACTTTGCAATCCGACGGCAAATCCTTTTCACTCAGCTCCGTGTAGGCCTCCCGTTTTTCCGAAGCTTCGCCGTTACGATACGCATAGAGCAAATCATCCAGCAACATCTTCACCGACATACCGTCTCCGTACATATGCTGGCATACGACCATCACATAAAAGCGGTCTGCCCGTACCACGACACCTACCATGACTCCCGGTGTCTCCAGCAAATTAATCGGTTTCAAAATCATCTTACGGATGGCGTTTTCCCATGTAAGGTTTTGCAATTCGTCGTACTCTTTCAACTTTACATGCTTTCCCGCATCCTCAAACCACATCCGGCTTCCGGACTTTTTCACGATGTACGTTATCATGGGGTGCGCTTCTTCCAAATGCGCAATCGCCCGTTTCATCCGCTCGTGACTGTAACGCCCTTCCACCGTCACCTTCAGGGTCACATACGCCGACGGCATATAGTAGAACCCTTGCCCTGCTACGATTTCCTTTCTTTTGTTTTCCATTTTCATTCTTTCCTTCCTTTTCTCCGATTTTTTTAATCACTTTGATTATATCACCGTTCATAGCAGTAAAAAAATCGAACTTTCTTCCTATTTTTCCCATAAAAACGACAAACAGGTTACCGAATGCTCGGTAACCTGCGTCTTAATCAATCCCTGACGGGACAATATTTCCTATTCAATTCCCTTTACGCCGTCACATTTTGCGATGGTATCGATGGTACCGTCCTCGTTATAGGTAAACTCCGCCACACAAACGGAACGATGGAACAGGCTTCCTCCCGGAAGTTCTCCGGTGTGATAGAACAGGTAGGAATGTCCCTTAAAGTCGCACACGCCCGGATGGTTCGTAAACACACCACCCTCTTCCGTCATCAGCACCCCGCCGTACTTCCACGGGCCCGTCGGTGAATCCGACGTAGAATATGCCAGATGCTCATCCTTCTTATCCAGACCGAATGCCGCATATACCATATAGTAACGGCCGTTTCTCTTATAGAACCATGGTCCTTCCGCATAGGTGGTGCCGGTCATATGACTGCCCTTTGCAAAGGACTCTTCCGTCATCGGAATCTTTACAATACCTACTTCCTCGTTATAGGAAATCATATCCTCGTTTAACAGCACATACCGAAGCTCCGGGTTGCCGAAATACAAATAGGCCTGTCCGTCATCGTCGACAAATACCGTCGGGTCAATATCATTCCAGTCCCCTTCATCCACCAGCGGATAACCGAGATCCTTAAACGGTCCTGTCGGGCTGTCGGATACTCCTACTGCGATAGCCATGCCACCGTCCTTTTTATGTACCGGACAATATAAATAGTACTTGCCGTTACGCTCCACTGCCTGTGGTGCCCAGGCTCTGTCATCCGCCCAACTGATGTCATCTAAAGAAAACACCTTGCCGTGGTTGGTCCAGTTCACCATATCCTTTGTAGAGAAACAATACCAGTCAACCATGGTATAAAAATCATTGACCAGCACATCCTCATCATGGGTGGTATAAAGGTACAATGTGTCCCCGCATACCATCGGCGCCGGATCTGCCGTATAAATGGATGTAATTATCGGATTTTTACAAAATCCGGTTGTCAAATTCTTACTCTCTTCCATAGGAAACCTCCAGCATTTTTCTTATCTTCTATTATAACAGAAACACATAACAACGCAAGAAAAAAAGAATCCTCCGAAGACTTTTTTGTAGCCTTCGAAGGATCCTATTTCTATTTTTCGAAATTACTAAATCCTGAGGAACGATGACACGTGCCATCCTTAGTAACCCACATAGCTTCCACCTCCGGTGTCTGTTCCACCAGTGCCATTCCGTCTTCCAAACTCATACAGAACAAAGCCGTGGAAAAGGCATCTCCCTGGGCTGAACTTTTGCACACAACGGATACGGATATGTGCCCTTCTGCCGGCATCAAAGTCTCCGGATCAATAATGTGATGATATCGTTTTCCGTCCACTACATAATAACGTTGATAGGAACCGCTGGTCACAAGAGACTCTCCCGCAAGCTCCAGATAAGCCAGATATGCATCTTCCGCATTTTCATCCGGGTTTTCGATTCCTACGGTCCATTTTGTCCCGTCACCCTTTTTCCCAATGGTACGGACATTTCCTCCCACATTCAGTACGTAGCCGGTAATCCCTTTTTCCTCTAAGGAACGGGCCGCCATTTCCACAGCATACCCTTTTGCGATAGCTCCTACGTCCAACTTCATCATCGGATTTTCTAACGTAACCGTACCTGCCGCTTCATCTATCCGAATTTGGTTAATATCCGTATGCAAGGACGCTTCCATCAGTTTCTCCATCGGTGGAAGCTTTGCCGTACTCGGATCATCGATTCCGTCATTTCGATATTCATGCCATATAGACAACACACTCCCCATGGCAATATTTACTGTCCCCTTCGTCTCCCCATACATCTCCTTTGCATAGGAAAGCATATCAATAATCCGTCGGTCCACAGTCACAGTGCGATGCGCCCCGGCTGACAACTCGTTAATGGTACAAAGATTCTCCAACCCTTCAAACCGGTGATAAATCGTGAAAAGCTTATGGTACTCCGACAATTCCGAAAGAACTCCCTCCGCCACCTTGTCAAACTCTTCCTGACTTTTTGCATATCCGGTAATGGTAGTGACTGTATCAAAATAGTCGAAAGAGTAGGTGGAATATTTTTCTTTTGGCTTGCTACAGCCCTCGACTCCCATACTCTGAATCAGCAAGGATACGACTATCACACAAATCCTCATACACTTTTTCATTCCAATCCCTCCGTTTTCTATTACAAACAAAGAATGCGCCCCTAGCGGAACGTTTCTTGTGTAAGCAGAAATGATATGAGTTCTGTTTACACAAGAAAAGGGGAGGCGAACCTCCCCTCATTCATTCGTATCTTACTTTAACTTATCAGCAGCCTTTACAAAGCTCTCAATTGCCATGGTGCAACCTGCGGTCTGTAAATCAGCATTTCCATAACCGTTTTCGCCAAGTAAAGAATTAAGTTCAGAAACCTTCTTGCCTACACATGCAGCATCAAATGCACCAGCCTGCTCGTTCCATTCTTTAACAACACCGTCACCGTTTAAGTCGGTACCGTATGCGCTCATACCGTAAGCAGTTCCCTGCTCCTTCTTGGACTTAGCTCCCTTGGTAGCATCGAAAGTAGAAACACCTGCTACATCAAAGCTGAACTTCACCTGAACACAATCGCTGGAAGCTGCTACAATCTTACCGTCAGCATCTACAGCAAGCGCAACAAAGGTGGTGGACAACTGATTGGTGCCATCCTTATCCTCGGTAGCATCGGTGCAGGACTGCTCAACGTCCGTGCCAAGCTTCAAGGTGTGCTTTGCAGTAACATTGGAAGCAACTGCATTGTTGTATGCCTTCTCAATAGCAGCTACAAAACCGGTAATGGTGATAGTACAACCTGCATTGATAACATCCTCGGTACCCTTGCCGCCTTCAGCAACAAAAGCCTTAACCTCGTCTAAGGTCTTACCGCAAACAACAGTCTCGAATGCGTCAGCCTGCTCGAACCATTCCTTGCCAATCGGGCTTGCACCCTTCATGTTGTAGCCGTCCTTAAGTTCGTACTTCGTAAGGAAAGAATCGTTAGCAACTGCCTTACCATCAATGGTATATGCTACGGTTAATTGAGCGTTATCAAGCTCACAAGCAACAATCTTACCATCAGCATCAACAGTAACAACTGCTACATCGGTAACTGCCTTACCCTGGCCGTTCTTATCAGCATCTGCATTGGTAGCAGATACTTCGGTGCTAACACCTAAACCGAACTTCAAAGTCTCATCCTTGCTCTCCTTCTTGCCACATGCTGCAAGAGAAAGAACCATCATCACACTAAGAGATACACAAAGTAACTTCTTCATGGAAAAATCCTCCTTTTCTCATAAAACGCATAAAAAACATTGTTAATTTTTTATCTATCTCTATTATGCACTAGAATATGAACTTTGTCAATACATATTTATATCAAATTCTTCGGCATTCGTTTGACAATAATCGCACCGCATAATCCCACGAAAATTCCGGACACAGTTCCCGTTACGGCAAGAATAATCAAATAATACCCCAGTTCCGCCGTTCCAAGCAATATCATTGCTGCCAAAATCTGTCCTACATTGTGGAAGACACCTCCGGCCACGCTGACACCGATTACCGACAGGAAATTCAATTTTTTTAACACTACCATGACAAGCATGCTGAGTGCCGCTCCGGCCATACTGTACACCAGCGCCATAAGATTTCCGAACATAAACGACACAGCCAACATTCGAATGAAAGATATTATTGCGGCTTCCTTTACTCCGCAACGGTATAATATAAAAACAATAATAATATTCGGAAGACCGATTTTAATGCCGGGCACTGCATGATAAATCGGCGGAAGCTTTGCCTCTATATAAGCCAACACCAATGCCACTGCCGTAAAAAGTCCCAAAAACGTAATTCGTTTGGTCGAAGGTTGCATAGCAAATCTCCTTTATATAATAATGTCCGGTTCCTCATTTGTTTCCGTGGTGTGAATCGTTATCACGACCTTATGAGGAAGACAAACAATGCTTTCTCCCTCTCTGGAAATCGGTTTGTGCCCCGCACAGATTCCGTCCGGACAGGTGGCGGTTTCTACGTGAGCCTTGCCATCTTTAATGACTAACAGGTTCAGCTCTTCCTTATCCGTTCCCGTACGTATCTCCACTACGGCATCCTCTGACAAAGGATACCGGCCAAACTCCTTTTTATCTACCGTAACAACTACTGTATTGCCCTCTCCGCGGAGCAGATAGAATCCAAGCCCCAGCGCAGACACAACAAGTAACAACACAGCAATAAAAATAAAATCGTTCCGAAATAGGCGCCCACCGTTTTTCGCGGTGGGCGTAGTCTTTTCCTTCTTTGTCATAATTTAATCTACCTTAAAATTCTCCATCTCTTCCGAAAGATCCGGGAAGAATACGGTCTTCAAGCAACCGGTCGGACAACTTGCGGCACATAATCCGCAGCCCGTACACTTATCATAATCAATTTTTGCCAAATTATTCGTAACCGTAATTGCTTCACTCGGACAGGTCTTTACGCACTTCATACAACCGATGCATGCGTTCTTACAAGCCTTGCGGGCATCTGCGCCTTTATCCTTATTGTTACACATGACAACCACTGCTGTTTCCTGCGGAACCATGGAAATCACCTTTTTCGGACAAATGCTCTCACAAAGTCCGCAGCCGAGACAACGACTGGTATCCACATGGGCAATACCATCCTTTAAGCAAATCGCATTTGCCGGACAGGCTATCGCACAGTCGCCCAGTCCCATACATCCGTAACGACAGGCATCCGGACCGCCATACAGCATCGCTGCCGCCTTACAACTGGACACGCCGTCATACTCAGCCTTCTTCATGGTAGCTTCACAGTTTCCGTTACAATGAACAAAGGCAACCACGTCCTTCGGAGGCTCTACTTCGATCCCTAATACCGCACCCAGTGCTTCTGCCGTAGACTCTGCACCCGGCACACAAAGATTCGGCTTTGCGCTACCTTCTGCCAATGCTGCCGCGTAGTCGTCACAACCCTTATAGCCACAGGCACCGCAGTTAACACCCGGCAAGCACTCACGAAGGGCCTTTACCGTTTTATCCTCTTCCACGCCAAAGAAACGGGACATAACCGCAATCAGCAGGCCTGCCGCCAATCCAATGGCTCCTACTACCAAAAATGCAATCAAAATATCCATACGAAAACGTTACCTCCTTTATGCGAACAGCGCATCCACTACACCCGCAAAGCCCATGAAGGCCAGCGAAATGAAGGAAGCAGCGATCAGTGTAACGGCAAGTCCGCGGAACGGCGCCGGTACACGACTTTCATCGATACGGGAACGAAGTCCGGAAAACAGTACCATTGCCAGCAAAAAGCCGATACCGCAACCCAAGGAGCTTACCATAGACTCCAGGAAATTGTAGCCGTCGTTGATGTTGTTGATGGCAACACCAAGCACCGCACAGTTGGTGGTAATCAGCGGAAGATATACGCCCAGCCCCTTGTGCAATGCTGGGGAAAATCTCTTTAAGAGAAGCTCCAAAATCTGTACCAAAGTTGCAATGACGAGAATGAAGATAATGGTCTGCATGTAACCGAGACCTGCCTTATCCAAAAGATAATACTGTATCGGCCAGGTTACAGCAGTGGCCAGAAGCATAACCGCCGTAACGGAAATACCCATACCTACCGCCTGATTTAACTTCTTGGAAACACCGAGGAATGGACAGATTCCAAGGAAGCGGCTGAGTACGTAGTTATTTACCAGTACCGAAGAAAGCAAAATGATAATTAATGACTTAAATACTTCCATTACTGTTCCTCTCCTTTCTTCCCACATGCACCGGTATGACAACTACCTGCAGACGGACAACCTGCACAGGAGAATTCCGTCTTCATCGGAGCCTTGCCGGAAGTAATCGCATATACAAGAGCAATCAACAAACCGTATACCAGCATACCGCCCGGAGCTTTTACAAGAAACGCAATCTTGTACGGCTCAAGGAACGGAATGGCAATGCCTGCAAAGGTAGCATTACCGAACACTTCACGGATAAATGCCATGGCACAAAGTGCAATGGTAAAACCGATACCCATGCCGATTCCGTCAAGAGCGGAACGTCCTACGGAATTCTTACTTGCAAACATTTCCGCACGGCCCAGAATAATACAGTTTACCGTAATCAGCGCCAGATAGACACCAAGCATCTCATACAATGCCGGGAAATAGGCCTGTACAATCATCTGTACTATGGTAACAAATCCCGCAATAATTACAATATAACAAGGAATACGAACACTGTCCGGAATCACCTTACGGAGCAGGGAAATGAGCATATTGGAGCAGATAAGCACTACCATTGCCGCAATCCCCATACCAAACGCTCCCGCCACATTATTGGTGGTTGCCAGGGTCGGACAGGTACCTAAAATCAGAACCAGTACCGGGTTTTCTTTCAAAATACCTCTAAATAACACAGACATATTACCATTATTCTTCATCGCCGGCACCTCCTTCCAAAATCTTTACAGACTCAAATGCACGTAAAATCGCTTTCTTATAACCATCGGTGGTCAACGTTGCTCCCGAAATTCCGTCGATGGTATTGTAATCAGCTTCCGTCTTGCCTACGAACTGGCCGTAGAACGCTTCATTTGCACAAGCATCACCGATATTCGGTGTCTCTGCCTGGGACAGGGTGAGACAATCGATAATCTTGCCCTCCTTGGTCATGGATACCCGAACCATAATATATTCGCCGGAAGCCGGATGATACTCATCTCCGCCAACGATACCGTAACCTGCACCCTTTATCTCAATCACGTAATTTCCGGTTGCAGTCTTCTTTACGGAAACAAGCTGAGACGGCAATCCTTCATATCCACTAAAATCAACCTCCATCGTTTCGGAAGCATTCAAAATCGCCATCTGTGCAGAAACATTCGCTGCCACATCGCCTTCCGCACCGGATACTACCGCACCGGTCTCATCTACACCGATAAACTGCTCTCCGATGACACAAACCGCACCCTTGCCGTTATCTGCGATGTACACAGCGTCGATACCTTCAATGACCTCGGTTAAGAACAGCTTCGTAAAAGCACCTTCGCCTGCGGTCAGAGCTGCGGAAAGATTATCCGCTAAAATCTCTGCTTCACTACGGATATCCACGGAACCGCCACCAAGAATCGTTGCTGCATTAATGGCATCCTTTACCGCATTGCGGTAAGCCACCGTCGTCTTAGTCGCACCGGAAATGGTATCTACTGCATCTACCTCTTCACCATTCTTTCCGGTGAAGTTGTTGCCGTAGGTCTTCTCATGTCCCAATGTTTCATTGGAAGATAAACATACCGCACCGCTAACCGTACCGTCGGCATTGACACCACACATAATTACAAAACCAGCGCCGTAACCGGTGGTAGTCAGCTTCACCACATATCCGCCGCCATCTTCTTTGAAGGCTTCGGTTACAGTGGACGGAAGTTCATAAGAACTAAGATCCACCGACACGAAATTCTTACCGTTTGGCATAACTTCCAACAAAGCCTCATTGGCTGCAGCATTCTGATTCTTTTCGATAATCGGTGCCGTAATATAATTGGTCAAGGCAAGCAGCAGGGACATCACTGCACAAATAGCCGTCAACACCACAACACTTTTTATATTTTTCTTCATGCGTTCTTACCTCCCACTCCGAAGACTTTATGCCTTGTCCAGGAATCAATGTAAGGCGTCAGAATATTCATAAACAGGATAGCGAAGGATACGCCTTCCGGATACACACCGAAATAACGGATGACAAAGGTTACCAGGCCGGCACCCAGACCAAAAATCAACTTTCCTGCTGCGGTAGACGGAGATGTCACATAATCCGTCGCCATAAAAATCGCACCGATAAACAAACCGCCGGAAAGAATCATCTCCAAAGCCGCTACCGGGTCCAGTCCTTCCATGAAGAAAGAACATACATATACGGTGCCGATAAATGCCACCGGAACATGCCATGTAATAATACGGCGTACCAAAAGGTATACAAAACCAAGTAAAAGTGCCAGTACACAGGTCTCACCGATGGCACCGCCCTTTAAGCCAAGGAACAAATCAAGCAAGGACGGCATTTCTGCACCTTCCGCAAGACTGAGCGGGGTTGCACTTGCCACGGTATCCACTACCGTCGGAAATGCCTGCGGTGCTGCCATGGAACCGAAGGCCACCAGCATGAATACACGGGCCGTAATGGCCGGATTTACCGGATTGCAGCCGAGACCGCCAAACAGACACTTTACCACAATAATGGCGAACAAAGAACCGATGACACACTGCCACAACGGAATGTTGGCCGGAAGGTTCAGTGCCAGAAGCAAACCGGTTACTGCCGCACTAAAATCTCCAATGGTCTGACTTTGCTTTACCACAAGATTAAACAATGCCTCAAATGCTACACAGGCAGCCACACAAACCGCCACCACAAGAAGGGAACGCAGTCCGAAGATTACCGCTCCGGCTATGGTAGCCGGAAGCAGGGAAATCAACACGTCACGCATAATGCCGGCGGTGGACTTTCCACTGTGTATATGAGGGGAAACAGAGAGCTTTACTTTTTTACTCATGCTTTTGCTTCCTCCTTTGCCTTTTCTTCTCTTAAAAATACTTTTGCAAGCTTATTGTTCTGTACCAAAGGACGATTCGCCGGGCACACAAAGCTACAACAACCGCACTCCATACATGCATTCACAGCCAATTCTTCCAATGCCTCCGCATCTTTCTTCTCAAAGGCCTTGGAAATCGCTGCCGGAGCCAGTCCGAACGGACAGGTATTGGTGCAGGCACCGCAACGGATACACGGTGTGGTCTTCGGAAGCTTCGCTTCCTTTTCCGTCAGTGCCAGTACCGCATTGGTATTCTTAAGCACCGGTGCGGTATCATCCGGCACCGTAATGCCCATCATCGGGCCACCGTAAATCAGCTTCGCCGGATCTTCGGTCAGACCGCCGCAAAATGCAAATAACTCTGCCATGGACACACCGATCGGAGCCATAACATTCTGAGGATTGGCTACTGCTCCGCCATCCACAGTCACGCACTTTTCCACAAGCGGCATACCGGTCTGCAAATAAGAACCGATCATTGCAAGGGTAGTACAGTTCACAACCACACAGCCCACATCAATCGGGAGCTTTCCTAATGGCACCACTTTACCGGTAGTATGATAAATCAGCACTTTCTCACCGCCCTGCGGATATACCGCCGGAAGTACCTTTACCTGTAACGTACAAGCATCTGCCACATCTTCCGCCAGCTTCTTCATGGAAGCGATGGCGTTCTTTTTGTTGGACTCGATGCCGATGATAACATTCTTAATGCCCAAATACTTACTCAAAGTGCGGAGTGCACAGGCCATATCCTCTCCGCGGGTTACCATAGTAACGGTATCGCTGGTCACATACGGCTCACACTCTGCACCGTTAATGACAAGATATTCGATACGGGCCGGATCCACGTTAAACTTCACATAGGTCGGGAATCCTGCACCGCCAAGTCCTACCATTCCGCTCTCCTTTATCGCTGCCACTAAGCTCTCCGCGGAATCCACCTTCGGTGCCGCAAGAGACTCATCCGGGGTCATCTCCCCATCGGATTCAATAACAACCGCCGGTGCGGTCGCTCCGTTTGATAAAAGAACATCCTGAATCTTAAGAACCTTTCCGGATACGCTTGCGTGAATCGGAGCAGAAATCATTCCGTCAGCCTCTGCAATCTTCGTACCCACCTTCACCAAATCCCCGACACTCACAATCGGGCGGGCAGGCTTACCGATATGCATTGCCATAGGGATAACCACCGTCTTCGGTGCTTCCATACGGGCTACCGGCTTATCCTGTGTGTTTTTTCTATGGGGAACATGAACCCCGTGAAGAGAAAAAGCCATTTTTGTCCACCTTTCTTTCAGCTTTATCGAACTAAAATATTATGTCAGATAGCAAAACAAGACTTAACGATATCTTTCGTAAGTCTCTGTCTTGCATCTTCATATTTATATAGCTTCATTATATAGTTTTTTTGTCGAAAAGTCAACCGTATTGCACATTGAAATCTTTGTTAAAACGCTGACAAACACTGTTGTTTTCGGCAATCTGACCCAGATATGGAAGAAGCTGTCCGGGTCAAAATTTTTCCATTCATTTTATAACTATTTTATTCTGTACTGCTGTGTGGTTCCTTCATATTTTTTCATTATAACATCGATTTTACTTTCCGGAAGCCAGGACAACGAGGCATTGATTCCGGTCTTTTTACTTCCCGATACGTACGCATTAAAATCTGCCTTGGTCATGTTCTCAAACACATTAAAAAACGATTCTCTGACCGGCTTGTACCATTCCGCAAACCCCGTACTGTATTTCTTATACTGGTTCAGTCCCATTCGTGTCATCTGACCTATACTACTTTCATACAAATCCAGTAAAAATAACACATCGTTTTTCGTAAGGTTATTTTCAAGAATCACATCACATAACTCGTAGAAAAACTGCTTTGTCAGTGTAGTTAACGCCATATTTTCCAGTGTAAATTTTACCTGTTCCGCCTCATCGCTTGTCCAGGAAGTGCCGTACAGTCTTGGATAATCCGTCACTAATGTCTTCGGCTCCTCAAGTGCGATTTCAAAGGCATACATCATCCGGCACACTTCTTCCTTCGTACTGGCATCAAACAAAGAAAACACCTTATCCACATCATCATAAAAACAGATGGTCTCTATATAATTGGCCGGTAACTCCTCCCGTAATGCCGCAAGCACATCTACGGTCTGGATCACCCTTATGTTCTCTGTATAAGTCATAGGCGCTGTACCCGTGTACAGATTCGCCATTCGCTCCGCAGAACCTTCTCCCAACCAGGTCCAGTCCGCATACTGGGTTTCCCATTCGTTATAGTAATAAGAGATGCCGAAACGTCTACCGTTTATTTGTTCATTTTCACACGGACATCCAAGCTGAATCAAATGCATAGTCTCATGTACCATAACCCGGTAAAACCCGTCCCCGTCGGTCCCCTGTGCCGAGTTTGAAAAACTCTTGTTTACATGCACAAACATCTCCTCATTCACAGAAGCATAGTCCGTGGAAAATACGTTGTATCCCACCTTTACCTGTGCCAAATTACAATATACCCGTTCCTTATCAATGTCCGGAAATACGGAAAGCACCTCATTGACCACATCCACCACAATATCACACACTTCTTTTATGGTTGCGTCATCCACCGGATCTACAAAAATCGGATTGGTATTCAGATATTCCGTAGTATTCTTTTTCACAAGTTCATAGTAATGATCCTTTGACAATTTTCCGTTGCCATCCAATGCCGAGCAGGGGTGGGATGTTATCGAAGTGTTTCCTGCAACACCTTCTAAGGACTTTTCGATGTTAAAAAGTTTGTCATATCCGTATTCCGGAATATTGATTTTTAACTCTTCCACAAATGTAGCCAGCGCCGCCTCATCGTAGACCACATACTCGGCGTCCTCGCCCTCC
The DNA here is from genome assembly GCA_045587325.1 of Lachnospiraceae bacterium. Classification (GTDB taxonomy): domain Bacteria; phylum Bacillota; class Clostridia; order Lachnospirales; family Lachnospiraceae; genus SIG307. Next base: position 13,692 of record JAZNBY010000193.1, read on the forward strand.
AAAAATACGTAAGCGTTGCCGGATCCATCACCGGAAAGGTTGCCGCCGGTTTGAGGATATCCAAGCAAACGGTCAGGTATCGGAGTGGCACTTGGTTTTTTATTTGTGGCGTCACTCTGATTATTTTCTTTAGAACCACCGCCAAAAGAATCCTCAAAGGAACTTTCCGGCTCTTTCTTACCTCCTGTAGCCTCACTGCCGCTTCCGCAGGCGCAGACAAACAGGGATACGATGGTTAGCATGGCACAAAGTAATTTTTTCCGAAACATAGGCACATCCTCCGTTTTGCGTCGTTTGTATTTACGTTAATCATTTAAGTAACGTTCTCTATACAATCATTATACTTACTCTCCTATTATTCATTTTACACTATGGGAATAATTTCGAGCAAGTGTACCTCCTGACAAATAAAAATCCTCACTGGGCTTTTCAAGTCCGGTGAGGATATATTTATCATCTCGGTCGTTTTATATGCTCTGCTGCCCAGGCACTATAGTTGTCCCTGTAAAAGGCATGATATTCTTCAAAGGTCATGGTACAGTCAAAGCCCAAAAGCTCCATATCCACGCCGAACAGTTCTACGAAAACACCCAGCTCTGTCATGCCGTTAGAAAGATAAAACTGCTTTCTGCGTTTCCGTTCCTCGTAGTTGGCAGCTTCTTCTGTTACTACCTCAATTTCCAGGAACACGCCCTTGCCGGCGTACTGCTCCCGCATAAGACGCAACATCTCGGAACCAAGGCCGCAACCACGACGCTTTCCGTCCACCGCCAGATAATCCAGCAATATTTTATCCGGACCGTTAATGGTAATGACAAGGCCGGCAAACCTGCCTCCCTCTTCGCAGTACCACACATCGGTCTTTCCCTTTTGTTGCATGGACCGAATCATGGAGAAAGGCTTCTTCTCCTCCTTCGGAAATGCGGATTGGTACAAGCGGTGCAGTCTTCTCCACTGCCAAAATGATGTAGGTTGTTTGATGTCCATATTACAATTTCTCCGCAATATCAAAAATCAACCGTTCGGTCTTCTCCCATCCGAGGCACGGATCGGTAATGGACTTACCGAATACATGCTCCCCGACTGCCTGGGCCCCGTCCTCCAGATAACTTTCAATCATGAGACCCTTTACCAGGCGTTTGATGCCTGCATTCTGATTACGGCTGTGTACCACGTCCTTGGCAATACGAATCTGTTCCAAATACTGCTTGCCGGAGTTGTTATGATTGGTATCCACAATAACCGACGGATTGCTAAGCTTCGTCTTCTCGTACAGTTCCTCTACCCGAAGCAAATCCTCATAGTGGTAATTGGATACGCTTCTTCCGGTATAATCAACGTAACCACGAAGAATAGAGTGGGCATACGGATTACCCTCACTGGTAACCTCCCAGCCACGGTAGATAAAGGTGTGGCTTCCCTGCGCCGCAGCGATGGAATTCATCATCACGGTGAGATCTCCGCCCGTCGGATTCTTCATTCCCACCGGTGTTTCCAACCCACTGGCCGTAAGTCTGTGCTGCTGGTTCTCTACCGAGCGGGCACCGATTGCCACATAGGAAAGGATATCGGAAAGATACCGGTAATTTTCCGGGTAAAGCATCTCATCCGCACAGGTGAAGTCATAATCTCTGAGCGCCGCCAGATGAAGCTCACGAATAGCAACAATGCCCTTGTACATGTCCGGCTTCTCATCCGGGTTCGGCTGATGCAGCATTCCCTTGTAGCCCTGGCCGTTGGTCCGCGGCTTGTTGGTGTAAATTCTCGGAATGATAATAATCTTATCCGACACCTGCTCCTCAATTCTGCGAAGTCTGCTTATATACTCCAACACCGGTTCCTTTTGATCGGCAGAGCATGGCCCTATCACAAGAATAAACTTATCCGATCTTCCGTCGAACACGGCTCTGATGTTCTCATCACGTTCTGCCTTTACCTGCTCCATCCGTTCGGAAAGCGGCAACTCTTTTTTGACCTCCTGCGGAATCGGGAGTTTTCTATGGAAATTCATTTGCATTTTTATTACCTCTGCTTTCTTTGCACTATTGCATAGTAGTATTATACTCCTCAAAGTACAGCTTTTCAATAAAAAAATCCCAAGACCACTCCGGGCCTTGGGATTACTGTTCCGATTCTGTTAGTAGTCGTATCTGTAACTATACTCCACCGGCAAATTGTAGATACCGTGAGGAATGCTTTTATTGATTTCGTCTAATGTGTAGGATTTCCAGTCAATCTTTGTACTGTTCTCATTTTCAAAAAGAACAACCAAGTCCTCCATCACCACGTCCTGGAATCCAATGATAATGCGTTCACTTTCCGTCCAGGTGTTTGTAAGCACCGCATTGCTGTCAGACATTCCCGTATTTACATTACACGGAAGTTCGTCGTGTCCCTTACAGGAGTACATGTAAAATGCATAATTGTGTTCCGTGCTTAGCTTCTCGTTGCAGCAATAGTCCCGGATTTCCTCAATGGTTTTGCACTTTTTCACATATTTGGAATAATCTCTGAAGAGTGTTGAACTATAATAATTGCTCGCATTATCGGATATTACCTGGGTAAAATCAAAGATATAGTAATAGCCGTCCTCATAAAACCAGTTAAAAATATGTCCCTGATTTCCTTCGGAAAGAATGGCGCCCCAATCTTCGTAATCTCCGGCCAGCATATAGGTGGCTAACTGGGCTACCTGTATACACACACCCTTGCTCATTTCAAAAATCGTCTGCGGATCCGCCGTCCATGTCCACCGTTCCTCATTCGATCCTACATTTTGGATATACCCGAATTCCGGCTCACCGGAAAAATCGTAGGTAAAGTTTCTTGCCTCCAGCAAAAAGCACATATCCATAATGGTATGAACCGCATTTTTCCAATACTCCGGGTCACGTGCATTGGCAAACCGGCTTAAATCCTTCTCAAAGGTTAAGAGGGACTCCTTACTCGCCTTACTGTCATTAAATGTGGTACATACATACTTTTTTTCGTCTTTGAGGTTGCCTTCCGCATCATAGGAGGAAAGAATAAAGGTACCCTGCTTCAGTCCGATTAACTCATTCCCTTCAATCCGTGCCACCGACTCATCATCCACGGTCACGTAGGCCGTGCCGGTATGCACCTTGTCCGGAAGATACATCGGAAGTCCCAGGTAAAGATACCCGTCATTCTCTCCCTTGTTCTTCTTCATAAAATCAATGTTATCCTCGGAATTGTCCCTCCCTATATAATATGGCAGGCCCTCCGTTTCTTTTGCGTAGGTAACTGCCTGGTCTTTACTATCATATTCTCCCCTTGTTACATATTTCTCATCTGCAGAAAGAGGAAACAAACCTGTGGTATCCGGCTGTTCCCTCTGCATTGCTTCCGGTTGTGCCGTTTCCGGCTTCATTATCTCCTGCTGTTCTTCCACCGACTGCGTTGCCTCCGGTTGCTGTGCAGGCTGTTCTTCCTCAGGTTGTACCGTAGGCAAGTTTTCTGCTATAGGTTCCGTTATCTCTTCCGCAACCGGTTCCGGCACAGCATCGTTTCCTCCCGCTACTGCTTCTGCCGTTCCGCATCCGGCAATCATTACTGCGCCGGTCAATAATAACGTCAACACTCTTTCCTTATATTTTCTCATTACACGGCACCTCCTTTTTCTTTCTACTGCCATTGTATCTCATACAACAGTAAAAAGTCTTATGCTGCCAACATACACGCATTGATTTTTGACAATTTTGTGCCGTGCAAAATATTCAATTATGTATTACTGTGCTTTTACCGCTTCGAAATCTTCTTCGATTTCCTTAGACGGCGGTGCCGTAAGCAACGACACTACAACGATACAAATCGAAGAGAAAATGAAGGCCGGAAGTAATTCATAAATTGCAAATGCTCCACCAAGCTTACTGATTACCAGCTTCCAAAGAAATACCATACCGCCGCCGCTTAACATACCGGCAATAGCGCCCGCACGGTTGATTCTCTTCCAGAACAGGGAGAACAACATCAGCGGACCGAAGGTAGCACCAAAACCAGCCCATGCAAAGGAAACCACTTTAAAGATGACACTGTTTTCATCCAGTGCAATTACCATTGCAACAAGAGCAATCACCAACAACGTAATTCTGGTAACAAGCATTACCTGCTTATCTGTTGCCTTCTTCTTTGCGATACCCTGATAGATATTCTTTGAGAATGCGGATGCCGCAATCAACAAATAGGAGTCAGAAGAACTGATGGTAGCAGCCAAAATACCGGCCATTACAAAACCCGCTAAAATAGCCGGCAAGGAACCGGTAGCCAGAGTAATGAAAATACTCTCAGCACTACCTGCTGTAAGATGTACCGTCGGATGCAGAACTCTGCCTGCAATACCGATAAATACTGCCACACCGAGAGAAATCACTACCCAGATCATAGCAATTCTTCTGGAAAGCTTAAGTTCCTCTTCCTTACGGATTGCCATGAAACGAAGAAGCACCTGCGGCATACCAAAGTAACCGAGACCCCATGCCATCATGGAACATACCGATAAGAAACCGTAATCCTTCGCTGCACCAAACACCGGCTTACCTGCTTCCACAAGCTGTACGTCTGCCTCATTCACCACAGGATCGGCAAGACCGAAGAACTCGAAGAAGCCCGGAATATCCTTTGCATTTTCTAAAACCGCACCAATACCACCGGCATTTCCCACACTGACAATCACGATAACTGCCAATGCCACAATCATCACGATACCCTGCATAAAATCAGACGCGCTCTCTGCAAGGAAACCGCCTAAAATCGTATACAGCAGCACAAATACTGCTCCGAGAATCATCATTGTCTCATACTTCGTATCAAACAATGTGGAAAACAGCTTTCCGCAAGTTACAAAACAGCTGGCAGCATACACCGTAAAGAAAATCAAAATAAATACTGCTGCAATCGACATAACGACCTTCTTCTTCTCACGGAATCGATTGGAGAAAAAGTCCGGCAACGTAATCGCATTATTCGCTCTCACGCTGTAACGGCGAAGTCTCTTTGATACAATCAGCCAGTTCAAATAAGTACCCACTGCAAGGCCGATTGCAGTCCACATTGCATCCGCCAGGCCGCACCAATATGCCACCCCCGGCAAGCCCATCAAAAGCCATCCGCTCATGTCGGAAGCCTCGGCACTCATAGCCGTTACCCACGGGCCAAGAGAACGACCGCCGAGGAAATATGACTCAGAGTCCTTATTTGCTTTCTTCGCAAACAATGCGCCGATTAAAATAACTACCGCCATATAGATGACCATGGAAATCAAAATCTGAATCGTTTGTCCATCCATTTTCTATACCCCTCCTGGTAAATATTGTAAACCTCTCTTATTGTAACATAATCAATCTCCGAATGTAAAGATATTTACTTCAACTTTTTACTGTTATACAGTAACTGTTTGATAAAGCACTACCTTTTACTCTTCTGTAACATGAATCAACTTCCCTTTATAATCTCCCCACATATTTCCCACCAGAATTCCTACCTGCATCAGGGTGCTTCCCAAGTAGGTACGGTCTTCCCCTTCGATACGGTATTTCTTATCCGGACACAACCCCTTTAACAGAATGCGTCTGGAGTGAGCGTTCGGCCGTCCCATTACCTGAATAAAGGTTACCAGTGCTTCGGATTTATCCTTTGCCACTACCATGTAGCAGTCATACATACGGTTCTGCCGATAGGAAGCAATACGGTAGTAATCACCGGTACGCACCAGGTCGTTGTACTTGTGGTACATTGCCACCTGTTCCGGAATCATCTTCCGGTCTTCCTCCGGGATTTTCGTTACATCCAACTCATACCCAAAGGTGCCGGTCAGTGCCACATATCCTCTGGTTTCAAACGGTGTTACCCGGCCCACCGTATGATTCGGGCAATCACTGACATGAGCACCCATGGCGGATAACGGATAAATCAGTGCCGTCCCCTCCTGAATGGTCAGGCGCTCAATGGCATCGGTATCATCGGAGCACCAAATCTGCGGACTGTAATAAAGCATACCTGCATCAAATCTGGCACCTCCGCCGGAACAGTTTTCCAGAAGAAGATGCGGGAACTCCGTCACCAGCCGTTCCTGCAACCGATATACACCCAGCACATAGCGGTGGAACAGTTCTCCCTGGCATTCTGCAGATAGCGCGTAGCTGCCGATGTCGGCTAACGGACGGTTCATATCCCACTTTACATATTCTATGTTGGCACTTCGAAGTATCCCTGCCACCAGATCAAAGATATAGTCCTGAATCTCTGTCCGGGACATATCCAGTACATACTGGTTTCTTGCAAGTCCTCCTACTCTTCCCGGAATCTGAATCGCCCAGTCCGGATGTGCACGGTACAAATCGGAATCCGGACTGATCATTTCCGGCTCCAGCCAGATACCGAACTTCATTCCCAGCTTGTTCACTTCATCTACCAGATACTTTAAGCCTCCCTGGAGCTTTTCTTCATTGACAAACCAGTCTCCCAGCGCACGATTGTCATCAAAGCGGTTTCCGAACCACCCGTCGTCCATGACCAGCATTTCAATGCCAAGCCCCGCAGCTTCCTTCGCGATAGCAAGCAACTTCTCTGTATTAAAATCAAAATAGGTTGCTTCCCAGTTATTAATTAAAATCGGACGTTTCTTATCTCTGTATTCGCCCCGGATCAAGTGACTTCTGTATAAATCATGAAACGCATGACTCATACCGTTTAATCCTTCCGCAGAATACACCAGTACCGCTTCCGGCGTCTGGAAGCTTTCTCCCGGATTCAGTTTCCAGCAAAAGCCTTCCGGATTGATGCCTGTCATCAAACGTACCGTGTCAAACTGCCCTCTGTCCGCCAGTGTTAAAAAGTTACCGGAGTAAATCAGGTTGATACCATACACGTCCCCAGTATCTTCGGTGGCAGTCTTATCCAAAAGTGCCATAAACGGATGGTTCTGATGTCCCTCTTCGCCTCTTACGGAAGACATCCCCTGTATCCCGTAGTTGACCGGTGTCCTGTCAATGTGACGTTCTCTTGCCCAGGAACCGTTTAATAAAATCTTATCGTATTCCTTGTTGTCCATATCCATGGAAGCAGACATAATCCGTTCAACAAACACCGGCACGGCGCTTTCATTATACAATTTTACACTTCTTACCACTGCATCAATGCCTTCAAAAATACTGTAGGAAAGCACTGCCTTTACCTGCAACACCTTATCACTCAGCGTAAGTTCCAATGTTTCCGTATCTTCCTCACTTCCCCAGGTTGCCGGCAAACCTTCCAGTGGTTTCTTTCCCTTGTAAATGTGATAGTTATCCATGGTCAGCTGCAAGCCATTGTGACCGTCGTTACTCCGCACCACAATGGCGCTTTCCCGGAAATCGCCCACACCGCCGGTCGGATATTCCATTGGGAAACAGTCCAGGAAGGAAAGCCGGTCCCTGGCATTGCTCTCCGGCGTAAACGGATGCTCCCCTGCTCTCATCAAATAAGTAACATCGTCATCTCCCAACTTTTTGCCAAAATACGCATGCCCCACAAAACCTTCTGCGTCCACAATTCCAATGACGTAAGAAGTCGCTTTCGTGTCCAATTGAAAACTTCTTGATTCTTCATTATATCTAATTGCCATATGAGTCCTCCTGATTCCTCTCTTGGATAAAAAAAGATTACAAATCATCTCCTTCAGTTTAGCATAGATTGAACCATATTACCACAAAAATCTCCTTCCAAATCTGTTACGACTTGAAAGGAGATTTTCCTCAACCTTAGTTATTCATAGTTTCCTCGACGTTCTCAAGAACATCGCTATTTTCAGCATTCGCGTTCTTCTCTTTTCTCTTTTTAAAGCCTTCCAACATACACAAGATTTCAACTTTGATGGTGTAGAACACCTTTCTGGTATGTCCTACGGACGGATGCGGCGGATTGTCCAACAAATCCATCAGCTTCGGAGACAAACCACCGTACTTCTCAGCCGTCTCAAATGCCTTAACTTCCATGTTACAGTACTTTACAATGTAATCATAGAAATTAGCTTCTGCTGCCAAGCCCCATGCACTGATTCCGTTTCCTGCACTGTAGCGACATAAGTTGTAAAGGTACTCCGACTCATAGCCCATGATGGCATTTCTTCTCTCCAGTGCTTTCAGCGCCTTCTTTCTGTAGATGGAACTGGTAATCTGTGCTGCCGGGAGCATTGCCGAAGCAAAATCGTTCATAACGGAATCTCCGAAAGATTCTGTCTTGCTGTTTCTGTACACCTTGGTGATGTAGATGGTTCTCACATTCTTGTTTCCGTCGTTTGCATTTAATAAGCTCATAATTCATCCTCCTAATAAA
>JAZNBY010000194.1:0-2563 GCA_045587325.1 Lachnospiraceae bacterium
ACAAAAAAATTTAAAAAAAAGGGGAATGTTTGTGCACACTTATGTAGAAAGTGATGCTATAATAACACTCGTAAACCCCAATACATTATATAGTTTTTGCTACACCCCATAAGTAACAAAATACCTTCTCCGAAAAGCCCGATGACGTTGTCATCGGGCTTTTCACATATAGGAAAAGAAAGAGGAAGCTATGGAACGAGCAGTCAGAGCAATGTTTTCGGACGGAACAGCTGAATACAGAATTCCGGCAGAGCCGGCGGCAGGAGAAGTCGTGAGGCTTCGTTTTCGTACCTTGAAGGACAGTGCGCAGAGGGTGACGGCTCTGATAGACAATCAAAGATATGAAATGAGTCCGGAGAAAACAGAAGGTGTTTTTACCTATTATACTGTTTCTTACCGGGTAGGGGATACGACTGTGTCCTATTATTTTGAAGTGGTGTCGGAGAACAGGACCTGCTTTTATGACCGCAGAGGTCCGGTGTGGGAGACAAAAGAGGAGTATGCATTTTGCATCACCCCGGGCTTTTCTGTGCCGGAGTGGGCCAAGGGTGCGGTGATGTATCAGATATTTACGGACCGGTTTTGCAATGGGGACGGCAGTAACGATGTGAAAACCAATGAGTATTTTTATATAGAAGGGCCGGTACAGGCTGTGGAAGACTGGGACAGACCGCCCCAGAGCATGGATGTGGGCTGCTTTTACGGCGGTGATCTGGAAGGCGTATGGAAGAAGTTGGACTATTTGCAGAGTCTGGGCGTGGAGGTCATTTATTTTAATCCGTTGTTTGTATCCCCGTCCAACCACAAGTACGACAGCCAGGACTACGACTATATCGATCCGCACTATGGCGTGATTTTAATGGATGAAGGGGAATGTCTGCAGGAGGGAGACAAAGACAACTCCCATGCATCCCTTTATACCACCCGTGTCAGCAGAAGGGAAAATCTGGATGCAAGCAATGCGTTTTTTGCGGCGCTGGTGGATGAGATCCATAAGCGGGGCATGCGGGTGATTTTAGACGGTGTATTTAATCACTGCGGATCCTTCCACAAGTGGATGGACAGAGAGCGGATTTATGAGTCGGCACCGGGCTACGAAAAGGGTGCCTATGTGTCGACAGACAGTCCGTATCGTGGATTTTTTGATTTTAAGGGAGAGGCATGGCCGTATAATTCCAACTATGCGGGCTGGTGGAATCATGCCACCCTGCCGAAGCTTAATTATGAAGGCTCGGAGGAATTGTGCGAGTACATTCTCCGGGTGGCAAAAAAATGGATTGCACCGCCCTATAAGATTGACGGATGGCGTTTGGATGTGGCGGCGGATCTCGGTCATTCCGAGGAATTTAATCACAAGTTTTGGCAGAGATTCAGAAACGCAGTGAAGGAAGAGAATCCTGAGGCTCTTATTCTGGCGGAGCATTACGGATGTGCAAGACCGTGGCTTTCCGGCAACGAATGGGACTCTGTTATGAATTATGATGCCTTTATGGAACCGATTACCTGGTTTTTTACCGGCATGGAGAAGCACAGTGACGGCTATCGGGGAGATCTGGTGGGAAATGCCACCGCTTTTTGTGATGCCATGACCCATCATATGGCCCAGTTTCAGACCGGGTCTTTGCAGGCAGCCATGAATGAGCTGTCCAACCATGACCATTCCCGGTTCTTAACCCGTACCAACGGAAAGGTGGGACGTCTGGCCACGTTAGGGACAAAGGCGGCAGAAGAAGGTGTGGTACGGTCCCTGTTTATGGCGGCGGTAACGGTACAAATGACCTGGGTGGGTGCACCTACGGTATATTACGGGGATGAGGCCGGCGTCTGCGGTTTTACCGACCCGGACAACCGCAGAACGTATCCATGGGGAAGAGAAGACAAAGAACTCATCGGACTTCATAAGGAGTTAATCCGGATTCATCGCTCTTACCCGGCATTAAAGACCGGTTCCATCAAGATGATTTACGGGGCACAGGATGTGATTTCCTATGGTCGTTTTGATAGGGATGACATTGTAATTGTAGCGGTAAACCGAAGCGGAGAAGAGAAGCAGGTGGAACTTCCGGTATGGGAGACCGGTGTGCCGGAGGGAGCACCGCTCGTATCCTTACTTTCCACCGGCAGAGACGGATATTCTGTCGAGGCTGTTATTACGCATACAGAGGGAGGAATGCTCCGGATAACCTTGCCGGCGGAGAGTTCCTTTGTGTGGAAAAACTTTTTGCCGGCCGGCAGCAGACGGGAGAAAGAGAATCTGGAATATAATTTTATGTAAATAAAAGCCGCTCCGAATACGGAGCGGCAATCTTTGTTGTTTGTTGAAATGACTACAGGTTGTGTTTTACAAAACCGACGATAGTAAGAATCGCACCCACCAAGCAAAGAAGGCCGACTACACCGCCTACGATACCGAAAATCCAGCCAAGCAACGGAATGAAATCCAGGATGCTGAATACGATGCCCAGAATAGTCGGGATTGCGATGAAGATGATAAGACGAATCACTAATTCAACTACAGTTTTGGTGTTTAATAAACTTTTTACCATTGGGGAATCCTCCTTAG
>JAZNBY010000195.1:0-7327 GCA_045587325.1 Lachnospiraceae bacterium
ATCTTCGCCAATTCCACCGCCGTTTTATAAAGCACCTCCGTCTGCTCGGAGTTTACCTGATAAAAGGAATTGGCCGAGATACGAAAGATATGTCCGCACAAATTATCCGTAATATAGCCGGTTCCGTACAATACGGTTTCCTTTTTCCCCAGTACCATGCTGTTTTTCTGTGGGTTGATATTGTGAATGAGGGTAACGATTTCCGGATGCTTTTTCTTGATTTCTGCGGCAAATCTGGACTTTGCCGGAAACTCCGGTGTGCCGGTCACCAGTGCCATCAATACCTCACCGCTCTTACATCCTATACGAAGGAACACATAGCGTATGGTTCCTCTTCCCGTGTCTTCATTGTAAGGCTCCGTATGAGTCTCCTGCATGAGCTTCCGCACCGTACGCAGATACTCCGCCGCCCGCACATCCTGAATGAGACAATCCGTAGTCTCAATGACCCGGTGACTCTCTTCCTCAAAAATGCCGGAAATGATCTTACTGCCCTTTCCCATACGTTTTCTTGCAAAAGCCGCATGGACCTTGTTCCGGTAGTTCTTCGGATTCTCTGCGGAAAGAATTGGATTTACCTTTCCAAAGCATCCTAACAACTTTTCACACTGCTCCTGTTTAAAGGCCTTCTGAGCCATTTCATTCATATGAAGCAACTGACATCCGCCGCACTTGTCAAACACCGGGCAGGCCGGCTCTACGCGGTCAGGGGATGCCTCTAACACCTTGCACAGTCTTGCCCCGGTGTCCTTTGCCCGGTACACCAGTTCCATGGTGGCAAGTTCCCCCGGCAGCAGTCCCTTCATAGCAAACTTCCGGCCGTTAAATTCCACCATGCCCCGTCCTTCTGCGTCCAATCCTTTACATCGTACCCGATATTCCTTACCCATACAAACCTCTCTGTTTCTTACTTTGAAATAAACACAATAATGCCGATATCCCTGACACTTCCGCCTGCTGCTATATTCTTATTATAATCCGCCGGGGTTATAGTGATTACGTTGTTTTTCACGCTTACCGAACAGTTCCAAAACTGATCTACCTCTATCGTTGTACCTTCCGCCACGGTTAGCTTTCTCTCCCAGCCGGAAATGTCTTTCCCGGTATCATTTTCTATCACAAGCGATAATTGTGCACCGGTTCCGCCTTTTTCTGTATTCCAACTGTTTACCACCGCATAGGAAATATCCTCTTCCGGTACAAGAAGCTTTTCTACCTCTTCCATGGATATGGCAGGTTGCTGTCCTCCTCCGGAATTTCCACCCGTAGTTCCGCCGCCATCTCCGGTCCCATCGCCCTGGCCAGCTTCCGTGGTTCCCGACAGTGCGGAACCGATACCTACGCCGGCCTTCTGCAGCATATTTACAAACCACTTACCGCTGGCGGACAAATCTTTTTCCGTAAAGCCGTTGACCTTAGAATTTCCGGCCGCAATCATAGATGAGCTTTCGTTCTTATTGGCCAGATTCCACATAACATGGCTGATTCCGTAGCTATCCAAAAACGCAATCCAGGTATTTGCCTCTTTCTCATTAATGACACCATTACCGGAAGCGTCACAAATACCATACTCCGTTACAAAAATCGGAAGACCTTTTGTCACCGCCGTCTTACACTTATTGCGCAAACTGTCTCTATGGGTTTCCGCATAAAAATGCAGGGCATACATAATGTTATCGTATTCCGTAATCGGGTCTTTTGCCGCGATATCCACATCCTGGGACCAGGTCGGAGTCCCTACAATGATGATTGCATTCGGTGCGTACTTACGGATCACCGGAATCACTTCCAAAGCGTATTTTTTTATCATACTCCAGGTCGTTCCGCCATTCGGCTCATTACAAATCTCATAAATTACGTGAGGATCGTCCTTGTAAGTCTTTGCCATTTCCTCAAAAAAGGCCTTGGCTTCTTCTTTGTACTTATTCGGGTCCTGGTCCTGCAACACATGCCAGTCGATAATGACATACATATCCTCCTCAATGGCTGCTTGCACTCCCTTGTGTACCAGATCTTTCAGTTTTTTCTTCTGATCGTCACCATTGGTACAGTAACCGGCACCCTCCGCTGTATACATAGCAAGGCGGAACACATTACAGCCCCACTCTTCGTTGAACTGACGGATGGCTGCTTCGTTTACATACTGCGGGAACCAACCGAGACCATGGGTACTGACACCTCGAAGCTGTACCAGCTTATCCTCCTTATCCGCAAGATAAGTTCCTTCCACATGAAGTCTGCCGTAATATCCCTTCTCTCCCTGTGCGGTCGGAATATCCGTCGGTTTTGCCCCGCTTGTCGGCTTAGGGGTTGCTGTTGGTTTTGGCGTTGCGGTAGTCTTCGGTGTCGCGGTTGGCTTTGGTGTTGCTGTGGCCTTTGGTGTTGCTGTGGCCTTTGGGGTTGCCATTGGCGTGTCTGTCGGTTGCAGGCCCTCTGTAGCTTCCGGTACTGCTGTAGCTGTCGGAACCGGGTTTTCTGTAGTTCCCGGCGTTGCTGTAGCTACCGGAATCGGGTTTTCTGTAGCCTGCGGTGTTTCTGTCACCGTCGGAACCGGAGTGGCCGTTCCCGTTGGCTTCGATGGTTCCGTTGTTTCCGGATTCTCAGGCGCTGTCGTAGCAGTCAGGCTCGGCGTTGCGCCAGCCTCCGGTGCTTCCGTCGGTTCCGGTGTTACTCCCGTCACTTCCTGCTCCTGTTTATAAAATGCTTCTCCGGCTTCTTGCTTTCCTTTCCGCTCTCCGATTGGCATACCGATTAATATACCGATAAATACACCGATGCAGAAGGTTGCCACAATGGGAAGTATATATCTGAAAGACTTCTTAAACTTCATCTTCTCTCATTCCTCTCTCATGCCTTGACTTACTGTAAAACACAGTTTCATTATATTTCTTATAGCATGGAAAAGCAAGGGAAATCGTGCAAATGAAAAGAACCACAGCACCTCTGCCATGGTTCCTCTCACTAGTTTTCAACCACCAACTTTTCCAATTGTGCAATCTCATCTTTTGCCCAAACCACATCATTATCCTCTTCCGTGATTCCATAATCAGAAACCAGCGTCGTAATAATCAGCTCCCACTCCTTTTTTGCTTCCGCGAAACGGCCCAACTTCTTATACAGGAACGCCAGAGAGTACATCATGTCCATCTTATGCGGTGCTGCCTGTGCCTTATATGCATTGTTGAAGCACTCGATGGCTCTGTCATACTCATTCAGACGGTTCAGACGCTCGCCCACCTCATATTGGCCCTGCCAGTCCGTCTGCGGAACGGTATTCCAGAGTTCTTTTGCCTTTTCCTCATCGCTTTTTGCAAGAGCGATATCTCCGAGGAACACTTCCTTCATGTACTTGTTCTCCCCGGTGAAACGTACCATACTAAGCAGTTCCTCTGCTCTGTCAAAGTACTTTCCGCTAATCATTGCCTCAATCAACATCCGGTACAAGCCCACATTTTGCGGATACTTTCTTGCATACGGCTCACATACACGGATAAACCAATCATTATCGCTGTGCTGCTTGTAGTCACTGCCGCCACGGACAGCGCGGTACAAGCCGTATACCTCCTCGTCAAGCGGTGCAAGCTCCATTGCCGACTCAAGCATCCTTCCTGCTGCAATCAGATCCGTATTGGTCTTTGCCAGGTATACCTTGGCATAGCGTTTCATAGCACCTGCATCCTTCGGATTTTCCCGTAAAATGCCATCTAACACACGCTTTGCATACGCATAATTCTGATCCGTCATGGTTTCCTTCTGTAACATGGTGTCAATCCGCTCCAGTTCATCCTCATGGTCAACGGAAAACAGTTCATCGATTCTGACTCCGAAGAAAGCTGCAAGCTTCGGTAACAACGTAATATCCGGGAGCGAAGTTCCCGTCTCCCACTTACTCACTGCCTGGTAGGAAATCCCTAAGAACTCTGCCAGTTCATCCTGCTTTACCGACTGCTCGGTGCGTAACCTCTTTATTACACTTCCTAAATTTAAATCCATTGTCAATTTCCTCCAAAAAAATTTCTATCAGCTGATAGTTGTATAATAACGTATTTTTTGAAGGAATTCAATAACTGCGTATTCTAGAGGACTCAACCCGCAGGCGAGTGGCATTCCAGAATTGAAAGAGAGTTGCCTTCGGCAGCCTTCTTATTCTTGCCGAAAAAGTGCCGTACACCAACCCGTTTTGAACTTTTGCGTAGGATGTTAGAATTTCTTATTACTTCGCTCATCTGTCAGCAACGTCCGGACAGGAGGTCCGGGCGAGCCCGCCATAAGGCATGGATGCCGCATCAGGGCGGTTGCGTCACTTTTATTCAAATAATCTCGAAGTAATTAGAAACACTTACATCCGTAGCCCAGTGAAAAACAGGATGGTGTACAGCACTTTTTCTAAACATAACAAAAGGGCTGCCGAAGCAGCCCCTGTTTAAAATTCTTACTTGTAGTTAACGATCTTACCGAAATCCGGCTTTAAGCTTGCGCCGCCAACCAAACCGCCATCGATGTTTGCCTGTGCAAACAACTCCGGAGCGCTTGCTGCGGATACGCTGCCGCCGTACTGGATGCGGATTGCGTCAGCGGTAGCTGCATCGTAAATCTCGCCGATGCATACACGAATTGCTGCACATACTTCCTCTGCCTGCTCGGTGGTTGCAACCTTACCGGTACCGATCGCCCAAATCGGCTCGTAAGCGATCACAGCGTTCTTCGCCTGCTCTGCGGTTACGTTTAAGAACGCAATCTTAATCTGCATACGAATCCAATCGATGGTGATGCCCTGCTCTCTCTGGGTAAGGGACTCACCACAGCAGATAATCGGGGTAATGCCGTGCTCGAATGCCTTAAGAACCTTCTTGTTAACGGTCTCGTCGGTCTCGGCAAAGTACTCACGTCTCTCGGAATGTCCGATGATAACATACTTAACACCGATATCAGTTAACATATTCGGAGCGATTTCACCGGTGTAAGCACCGGACTCTTCGTAGAACATGTTCTCAGCACCGATTTCGATGTTGGTTCCCTTTGCAGCCTCAAGAGCCGGGATAAGGGAAATCGCCGGTACGCAGAATACAACGTCAACTTCGTCATTCTTTACAAGCGGCTTTAACTCCTCGATTAACTTTACGGTCTCGCTCGGAGTCTTATTCATTTTCCAGTTTCCTGCAATAATCTTCTTACGCATAGAAAAATCCTTCTTTCTAAAATATTTTAGCCGGATGCGAATGACTGCACCCGCATCCGGCATAATTCATTCTAAAGCAACTCTTACTTATCGTTTGCTGCTGCAACGCCCGGAAGCTCCTTACCCTCAAGGAACTCTAAGGAAGCGCCGCCACCGGTGGAGATGTGGGACATCTTGTCACCGAAACCAAGCTGGTTAACAGCTGCTGCGGAGTCACCACCACCGATAATGGTAGTAGCATCGATGCCTGCAAGAGCCTCAGCTACAGCGATGGTACCCTTTGCAAAGTTGGACATTTCGAATACGCCCATCGGTCCGTTCCAAACAACGGTCTTTGCATTCTTGATAGCATCTGCATAAAGCTCACGGGTCTTCTCACCGATATCAAGACCTTCCTCGTCAGCTGCGATTTCGCCGCGGCCTACAGTATGGAACGGAACATCATTGGAGAATTCCTTTGCAACAACGGTATCAACCGGGATCAACAGCTTAACGCCGTTCTTCTCAGCCTTTTCCATCATTTCCTTAGCGTAGTCAAGGTAATCAGCCTCAAGTAAGGACTTACCAACTTCTTCGCCCATAGCCTTCATGAAGGTATAAGCCATACCACCACCGATGATTAAGGTATCAACCTTATCAAGGAGGTTGTTGATAACGGAAATCTTAGAGGAAACCTTAGAACCACCAAGGATTGCAACAAACGGACGAACCGGATTGTTCACTGCATTGCCAAGGAAGTCGATTTCCTTCTGCATTAAGTAACCAACAACTGCGGTATCAACATACTCGGTAACACCTACGTTGGAGCAGTGTGCTCTGTGAGCGGTACCGAATGCATCGTTTACGAAAACATCACAAAGAGAAGCAAGTTCCTTGGAGAAAGCCTCTCCGTTCTTGGTCTCTTCTGCTCTGTAACGGGTGTTCTCTAAAAGAACAACGTCGCCATCGTTCATAGCTGCTACAGCTGCCTTTGCGTTGTCGCCAACTACGGTTGCATCTGCTGCAAACTTAACTTCCTGGCCGAGGAGCTTAGATAAAGCTACAGCTACCGGTGCTAAAGATAACTCCGGCTTCGGCTCTCCCTTCGGCTTACCGAGGTGGGAGCAAAGGATTAACTTGCCGCCGTCATTGATTAACTTCTTAAGAGTCGGAAGTGCTGCTACCAGACGGGTATCGTCGGTAATCTGGCCATCCTTTAACGGTACGTTGAAATCACAACGAACTAACACTCTTTTGCCCTTTACATTGATATCATCAACAGACTTCTTGTTTAACATGATGAATCTCCTTTCAAAGTAAAATTTGTATATTATTTTTGAACATTTAAAACGAATTTCCGTGCAGCCTATGGTGCATTGCACCGCCCATGACTTCGTGTCTTTCCGCCACTCAGTCGCAGGCGCGTTCTCATGTCAAACCTTTCCCGGAAGCAAGCTTCCGAAAGCGCTCCATGCTCTCTTTGTCTACACGGATAAAAGGGTCCGGTCCATAATAGACCGGACCCTCTAGGATCAAAGTTATTAAGAACTCAACAAAGCAAATTATGCTAACTCAGCGAAATACTTAATGGTTCTTACCATCTGGCTGGTGTAGGAGTTCTCGTTGTCGTACCAAGCAACAACCTGTACCTGATAGGTATCCTCATCAAGCTTGCTAACCATGGTCTGGGTAGCATCGAAGAGGGAACCATAGGTGATACCAACGATATCAGAAGATACAAGCTCTTCCTCGGTGTAACCGAAGGATGCGGAAGAAGCTGCCTTCATAGCTGCGTTGATACCCTCAACGGTAACGTCCTTGCCCTTAACGACTGCAACCAGAATGGTGGTGGAGCCGGTGCAGGTGGGAACTCTCTGAGCAGAGCCGATCAGCTTGCCGTTGAGCTCGGGAATAACCAGGCCGATTGCCTTAGCGGCACCGGTGGAGTTGGGAACGATGTTCTGTGCGCCTGCACGTGCACGGCGGAGGTCACCCTTTCTGTGAGGACCGTCGAGGATCATCTGGTCACCGGTGTAAGCGTGAACGGTGGTCATGATACCGCTCTGGATAGGAGCGTACTCGTTAAGAGCCTTAGCCATAGGAGCGAGGCAGTTTGTGGTGCAGGAAGCAGCGGAGATGATCTGGTCATCAGCGGTGAGAGTATCGTTG
>JAZNBY010000196.1:0-2370 GCA_045587325.1 Lachnospiraceae bacterium
TCGAACCAAAGCACCTCCCGCTCTCGTTTGAACCAGGTAATCTGGCGCTTTGCAAAATGTCTCGTATCTCTCTTTAGGATATAAATCGCTTCGTCCAAGGTGCATTCCCCGTTCAAATAAGGCACAATCTCCTTATAACCAAGGCCCTGCATTGACACAGATTCCGGCTTACAGCCTTCTTCCAGTAATCCCTTTACTTCTTCCAAAAGCCCTTCGGAAAGCATTTGATCAATCCGCTTTTCGATACGGTCATATAGCACCGCCCGGTCCTGGGTCAGTACAAAATATGCACTATTGTAGGCCGATTCCTTGCCGTGTTGCTCCTCGTTATGTTCGGAAATCTTTGTGCCGGTCTGCTCATAAAACTCCAGAGCACGGATGACTCTCTTTACATTATTGGCATGAATCGCCTCTGCTGATGCCGGATCCACCTCACGAAGTCTGGCATGTAATGCCTCCGCACCGTGTTCCTCGGCAAATGCCGCCAGTTCCTCCCGGTAGGAGATATCTTCCTCTGTCTCGGTAAAATCAATGTCATACAGCACCGCCTGAATATAAAACCCGGTACCGCCAACTAAAATCGGCACATGGCCGCGCCCTACAATCTCCCGGATCAGCCGTTTCGCTTCTGTGGCAAACCGTACTACGTTATAGTCCTCGGTCGGCTCGCAAATATCAATCAAATGATGGGTTACACCACCCATTTCCTCCGGCTTAATCTTTGCTGTACCGATATCCATCCGACGATACACCTGCATGGAATCCGCTGAAATAATCTCACCGTTCACTGCTTTTGCGAGGCTAATGGACAGATTCGTTTTCCCTACCGCCGTAGGGCCTGTCAGTATTAATAATGGCAGTTTCTCCATGAAAACGCCTCCTTAATTCGTTACTATCCAATCAATAATATCCCTAAACCGTTCTTCCGTCAGCGCATGTCCTCCCTGATAACGCTTATGCTCCAAATTCTGCGATACACCAAACTCTACATATGCTTTCTCAGCTTTTTCCACAATTTCCGGCGCGTCCATGGAATACTTGTCCTCATCCGATGACACAAGCAAAAGTTTTCTCGGTGCAACCAATTTCACCAGGTCATCAATATCATACTTTCCATGGAAGTTCGGAATGACGCTGGCCATTTCAATTCCGGTTCCGTGTTTCATGCGGCATTCAAAGGTACAGGCACTTCCACTGGCGCAGGCAAAAGAAATCCGCTCATCCAATGCAGAAAGGAACAATACCGTATTCCCGCCGTAGGAATGCCCCAAAGTACCGATTCTATCAACATCCACAAATGGTAAATTCACCAGCAATGAAATTCCGTTCATAGCATCCGTCAGCACCTTTTTCATCAAAAAATCTCCGGTAATAATACGGTAACACATCTCATGAAAATGTTGCCCAAAGTCAAAACCTTCTACACTCGGGTCCGGACGCCGTTCTTCAAAGCAAATGGAATCGGGAGCAAGTACCACAAACCCTTGTCTTGCAAGTGACTGTCCAAAGGCCTGTAACGAATTCCCAGCCAAACCACACACCTCACTTTTTCCTAAATGGTGCTCGCGGTTATGCTGATGATTTATCAAAATCGCCGGATTGTTGTCCAATTTATCCGGTAACAACAAAAAGGCACTGACTTTGTCCCTGTTAGACGTATAAGATATCAATTGTCTTGTATAGCCCTCTTCCTGTACGGAATTCAGCACTTCATATGTAACATCGGGTGCCTCCCATGGTAGTGAAAGCCCGATTAGTTCTGCGATTTCATTTCTTAGGCTTGTCATATCACTCACCTCACTTTCCGTTTTCATCCTCTAATCGCCGTATGAAATCCCCCAGCACTTTCTCCCTGTTCTGTGCCGTCTCAAAATACGGAAGTTGGAACTTTTCGCACTGCTCTTTGTAATACTTGCTGATTTCCACGATTTCTTCACAATCCCGGCGATTCTCTTCTTCGGACTTATAATACGTATAATCCCTGGGTGTATCATATTGTTTCAGTAGCTGATACCGTTCCTCTGCCGTCACATCCGAAGTAATAAAGTAATAAATCTCACAAACAGCCGGGTCAATATACTTCCGGTAGTCCTCCGGCAGGAGCTGAAATACATCAATTACCATGCCGTAATCACATTCATCATATTCTCCGCTATCCATCATTGCACGAAGAAACGGTGCAATTTTCGCACTGATACATTGCACATTTTCTTTCACATCTATATCCGCATCCGTATTTATCCCAACCTGCGGAAACGCTTTCTCAAAGCCGGCAATAACAGAATCCATGCTGATGTGTTGATAACCGAACTTCTTTGCAATCCTTTGTGAAACAGTGCTTTTCCCGGCTCTCGGAACACCGGCTATAAT
>JAZNBY010000197.1:0-7523 GCA_045587325.1 Lachnospiraceae bacterium
ATACTGATCATCGGTGTCTCGAAGCGCTTTCCTACCGGAATCATGCGTTCCTGCAAATTAAAATCATCCATAAATACGGAGAACAACAGGATAACCGCCGGATTGCCCGGGCCTTCCAGTACCATCTTTACCAGGCTTTCAAAACATACCCCGTCGGTTTCGTCTCCCGCATCGTTTACCGCATACTCCAAAAATACGATATCCGGAACCACTTCTCCTCTGCGAAGTACATCTAAGTCATACCGGGTAAGACCCAGTTCGGAACAGGTACCGCCGGCACCCGCCTTTACAAAACGGACATTGTCGCCCTCTCCCTTGCCGAAACGATTCTTAAAATCAAGGTAAGAACGATATGCATAGCTTTCCGTATGAATCGGCTTCGCTCCCGCTCCCTGGGTAATGGAACCGCCAAGATAAGCCAGTACAACATCCTCGCCTGCCTTTGCTTTTTTAATAGCTCTCTGCAACCGGTATAAGTTTCCGGTCTGTACCAGGGAACGCTGTATCATTTCCTCATACCGGGCGGAGGTAAAATCCACCGGCGGATCTAAGGTAATCTCCGGTGCCGTAAAACCGTCATTTAAATAAAAGCACACCGTAAGCTTTGCACTTTCGTGGGACGGGAAGGTGGTTACAAATGAGCCCAACAGACCATCCGCTTCGTTGTCCGGATAGTCAGCAACCGTAATCTTTACTTCCTTTCCGTTACACGGAACCTTGGCACTGTAGCAGGTACCTGCCTTGCCTTCCACGGCAGACAGACAATTCAGCTCAAACAGCACCTCATCCTCCCGATGCTCCTTCTTTGTTGCAGACACCGTCACACCGATGGTATGTACCAGCTTCCGGAACCCGGCTCCCGTCGGCACCAGTTCCAGCACATCCTTTGGCATGGTATCGCAAATCACGGAAATCTTCTGTACGATTCTTCCGTTCAAATAACAAATATCCTGAAACTTTCCGTTTCCTCTCGGGCTGCCGTCGATTACGGCATCCACCATCACATATACCGCCGGTCGCTTTGCCACCGGATCCTTTGGTGCTTTCGGTCCTCTCATACTAAGGTCCTCCTGTTTATTTATTCTTCTCTGTTTTTATAATTAATGCCCATGATACGCTCAATCCGTTCAAAGGCCGGCTTTTTCTTAAAATTCGTATCAAAAATACGGGACGTGGTCTTGTCTGTGCCTCCGTACATCACAAATCCGTCCTGCAAACCAAACAAGGTAACGGAAGTAATATTCGCCGGTCCGCCGCCCTGGTCATCCAGGTAACTTAAGGTGTAGAAAAAGTTTGCATATTTGTTGGCCTGCTTCGTCAACTGTTCTTCGGACAAATCATCCGCATTCAAAGTCAGCTCCGTAATGTGAATTTCCAGTCCCAGCTTTGCGAAATTCTTAATAGCTCGTTCCACTGTGGATGTGGAAGCACTATCCCAATATCCCTGCATACCAATGCCGTCAATCAATCCCTCCGTTGCCAAATACTCGCAAAGCTTATAAATGCAATCGTTTTTCACGGTATAAAATGTATTGAAATCATTGTAGAACAGCTTTACGTCTTCCGCCGCATACTTTCTGGCGCTGCGGAATGCCTGCTCCACGTAATCGTCACCTACCACCACATACCACGGATTCGGTCCCTCATCACTCTGGGTACGGCAACGATAAAAGCTGTCCTTATCGCCGTAATCCGGGTCTACTGCCTCGTTTACTACGTCCCAGCAGTACACCACGCCCGGATAATTATCCTGACAGAAGGTCAACACCTGCTTAATGTAACTGTCTAGCCGGAACAGCATGGTCTCTCTGTCTACATAGTCACTGCCCGCTTTGTAGCCTTCTCTGAAAAACCAATCCGGGGTCTGGGTATGCCATACCAGGGTATGTCCACGCATCTGCACGCCGTTGTCCATACACCACTGCAACACCTCTGCCACACCGGAAAAATCCACTGCCGGCGCTTCGTTGCCTTCCGCGCTGTTTTTCATACTGCCTTCCTGATGTAACAAATAACTAGGCTTCATCAGATTGGTCAATGTAACGCTGTTAAAATGCTTCCCTGCCACTGCCATATACTCAGGAGAATTGATGGCCATATTGGAAGCGGTACTTCCGGTAAGTCCCACACCCAATTTAAAATATCCCTTGCACCAGTCTTTTAATGCCGAACCCATCAGTGCTTCGGTCAAATCATACTTGCTCTCGCTAAAAGAATCTACCACACCCTGCCAGTATGCTTCATCCACATACGGGGTCGGAATCGGTGTCGCGGTAGGCTTCGGAGCAGCGGTAGGCTTCGGGGTAGCAGTTGCCTCCGGGGTAACCTCCGTTTCGTTTCCTTCCTCTGCACCGTTATCCGCTGCACTGTCTTCCGCCGGAGCTTCTGTTACAGTACCTCCGTTCTCCGGTGCCGCCATATCCTTATCGGTATCCGTTCCGCAGCCAAGCAAAAAACCTGCCAGACATAATCCAATCAAACCTTTACGAATTCTCATGTTTCAATCCTCTTTCCTGTTCTATTATTATAGCGCAATTTTTCACGTTTGCAAAGAAAAAACGGCATAAATGTCCCCTCCTCCTTGCCATAGTACAAAATATGTGCTATTATACAACAGTATAAGGTCATTTAAAGAAATAATCTTTGCGGGTTTTGTATAATTTATTGCGTAGAATGACTTTTGAGCATTTTTGCCACGAGATTACCTTGGAACAATTAGCGAGCGGGATACTAATCGTATGCAGAACCACCAGAAAGGAGGCCCCTTCCATGGAAACCATATTTTCCGGTTTTTCCGGTAATCCCGGAGAAGGTCTTTCGTTTCGTCATCTGACCACCAACTACTCTATGTACGGCAGTTTTCACCGCCACGAGAGCTATGAGATCTACCTGTTTTTACAAGGGAATGCCAACTGCTATGTGGAACAGCAGTGTTTTCATATGGAACGGGGAGATTTAGTGATCATCCGTCCGGGACAGTACCACCGTCCTGCTATGCTGGATGACAGCAGCTATGAGCGGATTACCATAAACATTTCCGAATCCCTGCTTTCCCATCTGTCCACCGGACAGACGGACCTTTCCCTCCTGTTCCGTGACCTGCCAAAAGAAGTTGTAAGCCATATCCGCCTGACGGAAGAACAGTTGCGTCATTATCTTTCTCTCATTGCCAAGGCGGAGACGCTGCTTAACAGCAAAGAATTCGGAACAGATCTGCTTCTCCAGTCCTGCTTTACCGACCTTTTTGTTTTCATCAACCGAATTTTTCGTTCCGATGACAGCTCATCTGTTCGTCATAACCGGGTTTCCGACATTATGCCGCAGCTCATTCGGGATCTGCTGCATTACATCGACTTGAACCTGACGAAAAAAATAACCTTGGACACTTTGGAAAAAGAATTTTACTTAAACGGCACTTACATCAGTCGCCAGTTTAAGAAGCACACCGGCCTTACCCTGCGGGATTACCTTCTGGACCGACGGATTACTTACGCAAAAACCTTGCTTGCCACCAACTTGTCCATTACAGAAGTCAGTATGCAGGCAGGCTTCCCTGACTACGCCAACTTCATTCGAAGCTTTACCAAAACCGTGGGCATCTCTCCCGGGAAGTACGCAAGGGCACAAAAATAAGGTTGTGGAAGCATGTATCTGCCGGGAAAATTGCCATCAGAATCATAAATTTATCAAAAATCAGAAAAAAGAAAAAATACCGCTTGACAAACCAAATATTATTTACTATAATATCAAACGTACCGTTCAGAACAGGAACATTCTGGGGTCTTAGCTCAGCTGGGAGAGCATCTGCCTTACAAGCAGAGGGTCATAGGTTCGAGCCCTATAGGCCCCACTCCGAACGGTCACAACATCATATGGCGGAATAGCTCAGTTGGCTAGAGCACACGGTTCATACCCGTGGTGTCGAGGGTGCAAATCCCCCTTCCGCTACTAAAAACAAAAAAGAGAATCCGAATGGGTTCTCTTTTTTTGTTTTTAATACAGAAAGAGCTTTGAAGCAATGAGACACCACGGTGGTGTCGAGGGGCGCTGGAGGTCCGGGGGGTACACAAGGTCCAGTGGACCTTGGTTCTGGACGGACCGAAGTGAAACGTAGACCGTTGATTCTGGACCGACGATCGCGAAGCGGAGACCAAATCCCCCTTCCTCTTCATAGATTTTCTATAATTCCGCAAAATCCTCAAGATTATACCCAAAATCAAAGAACTCCATGAGAATTCTTGTGCATCTGAAGCCAAAAAGCCTTTCATTTTCTATAACCCTTAATTTATCACCTACTCGTAGAAAATCTCAGAAACACTTTGGGTATAAACTATGAAATCTGCCACCCTTATAGAAAAAGGTGACCACCGGACACCTTTTAACAATTGATTTTCATCTATATCACTATCTTTTTGGGTATAAAACATCACCTAACTCTATTTTATAGAAAATAGCGATTCGACGCGACTCAAATCCCAACTCGAACGCTACGCCCGACACCCCCCACCATCCTTTCCCACAAAAAAAGAAAAGGGCCTTACCGCCCTTTTCCGTAATATCCTGCCACTTCCGCAAAACGTCCCTGCAAGGCACCTTGGTTTCCGAGGCCCTTCACGCCGTCCGTCATACGTCTGACGAAGCTTTCCAGCTTCTCCATATATTCACCGCTGCCGATACTGCCCTCTGCCACATAGGTAAGGCCCTTTTCCCAGCTAGCGGTCAGTTCCGCATTCAGCAAAGAACGGATGGATGCATTCACCACCTCAAAAATAATCTCACCAAGCAGGGTCGGCGTAATAATCTGGGTCTTTTTATTTAACGCCAGATACTCAATCTTCACAAGCTTATTTAAAATCTCCGCACGGGTCGCACTGGTACCGATGCCGCTGCCCTTAATCTGGGCACGGAGTTCTTCATCTTCAATAAATTGCCCCGCATTTTCCATAGCAAGAATCAGGGAACCGGAATTGTAACGCTTCGGCGCCGCCGTCTCTCCCTCTCTTATGGAAAACAAGGAAACCGGAAGCCTACTTCCCTTTTTCATATCCTTCAGGGCTTCCAACATCTCTGCGCCGCAGGTCAACTCACCATCTTCCTCCTGCTTTTCGCCATCTTCTTTCCCGGCATTCTTACCTTCCTGTCCTTCCGGGCTGTCGGTTGCCGTCCCATCCGCTCCCGGTTTTGTTGCCGGCTTCTGGTACAACACCAGATAGCCTTCCTCCGCCAGCACCTTAAAGCTTGCAAAGAAGGTCTCTTCTCCGATTTTCACCGTAAGAGCCACCTTACGATACACCGCCGGCGGATAAAAAATACTGAGGAAACGCTTCACAATGGCTGCGTATACCCGCTTTGCCGTGGTGGAAACGGAAGATAAGGCCGAAATGCCCTGTCCTGTCGGGATAATGGCATAGTGGTCCGTAATCTGCTTGTCATTGACGTAACGGGTCTTCTCAAGGCCCTTGTAGCTGCCGCTTTGCAATACATGCTCTGCAAAGCCTGCCGCCGGAGTATAACCCTTCAAGCCGCTTATATTCTTTACAATCTCTTTCGCTACTGCTGTGGAAAGCACTCTGGCATCGGTTCGTGGATAAGATACCAGCTTCTTCTCATACAATTCCTGCACAATCCGTAGGGTCTCGTCCGGACTGATTTTAAACAATCGTGCGCACTCATTCTGAAGTTCTGCCAGGTTAAACAAAAGCGGCGGATTTTTCTTCTCCTGCTTTTTTTCCACCTGCTCCACCGTAGCCATAAGCCCCTCTGCGGCCTTCTGCATGGTAATCTGCTTTTCTTTTTCCGTAACCTCGTAAAACTCCTGCCCCGCCGGAACATTCAGTTCCGTAATCAGCGCCATGGCATCTTCCTTCTGCCGGAATCCGTTTTCCTTATAAAGTTTCGGGGAATCCTCGTATTTGGAACCCTTCACCGCCCGGAACTCTGCTTCAAACACCGCACTGCCTGCAGAAAGTTTGGACAGTACACGGTAAAACGGTGTCTTTACAAAAGCACGGATCTCCCGTTCCCTGCGCACCACCATGCCAAGGACACAGGTCATTACCCTGCCTACTGAAATGGCCTGATTCTTCTCAGCCTTTAAGAAATTCCGCACCGAAGTGCCGTATTTTAATGTCAACACACGGGAAAAATTGATTCCCATCAGATAATCTTCTTTTGCCCTAAGATACGCCGCATCGCTTAATGCATCGTAGGAAGACAGAGGCTTTGCCTCCTTAATGCCGCGCAAAATCTCCTCCTCCGTCTGGGAGTCAATCCATACGCGCTTACGTTCCTTACTGTCCGGCACCTCCGCCATCCGGTCCACCAGGCGGTATATGTACTCTCCTTCCCGTCCGGAGTCGGTGCACACATAAATGCAATCCACATCCTGTCGGCAAAGAAGACCTTTTACAATCTGAAACTGTTTTGCCACCGCCGGGATAACCTCATAGCGGAACTCCTCCGGCAAAAAAGGTATGGTTTCCAGACGCCACTGCCGCAGCGCCGGATCATAGCTTTCCGGATAACTCATGGTCACCAGATGTCCCACACACCAGGTCACCACCGCTTCCGGTGCTTCCATATATCCATCCTTACGGGAAAACTGATAGTGCAGGGCCTTGGCAAATTCCTGGGCCACACTCGGTTTTTCCGCGATAAACAAACTTTTTCCCATATTACGTCCCGCTTTCTTCTGTTTCACACCGTCTGATTTCACAGCCGGCATTTCCGTTTCATAGCATGCTTTTCATTGCATGCCTCCCGAATTACTTTCCCTTTGTTCCCGCTTCTTCTACCGGAACTTCATACTCTCCCGCAAAAAAGAAACCGTCAAAATCATACTTAAATACCCGTCCCAGATATTCTGTTCCAGCTGCGGTATACTTTCGGATCAGGGTACGGTTCTCATCAAACTCACTGTAGGCAAAGCGACCTGCCGTATCCGTAATCAAATGACCGTCAGCGGTCAACTGGGCACTTCCCTTATATCCCGAATAATCCAGTACAAACTCCTCGGTCTGCTCCCAGGTACGGGCTGTTTCATTTACCACATACTTACAAAAATAGGACTCGGTTCCCTTTTTCAAGGAGCTCCCTAACTTCTTTCCCATGGTGGAGTAATCCAGCTCCGGACGGCTTTCCGTACCGGCGATGTGATTGTCATACAAATACAAGGCATACACGCCCGACGGCATGCCCTCTTCCTTTACGCAGGTAAAGGTATTTGCCCCGAAGAAGGACTGGAAACTGCCTTCCTTGGTCAGTACATGATTCTCGTAGCCGGTACCTTCAAACATCCCTTTGTCCGCTATGATGTAATCTAACATTGGGATTCCGTAAACATCCTTAATCTTAAAAGCAGCCGACGCTTCCCTTGCCCCTAAAAGAACACCGGTATCGTCCCATCTCTGGACGGAATTCAGTCACAGCCAGTCAAGGATGCCTTCCTCGTTCTTCACACAACCTGCCTTGTATTCGCTAAGAAGAATGCCCATGTCTAACAGTTCCGTCACATCCCCGGAAAC
>JAZNBY010000198.1:0-42491 GCA_045587325.1 Lachnospiraceae bacterium
GTTAAAAGAAGAAGGCAAGTATGAAATTACTGCCGAAATGAAAGAAAAACTGGTTGATTTTGACGGTTTCTACGCAACGGAAGCAGAAACAGCCGAGACTATCCGCAAGGTTTATGAAAAGACCGGTTATGTAATTGATACCCATACTGCAGTAGCCGCAACGGCATTCTACAAGTATAGAACAGAAACAAATGACGATACCGTAACCGTAATTGCATCCACCGCAAGCCCGTACAAATTTACCAGAAGTGTTATGGGTGCCATCGATGCAAAGTATGAGAGCTGGAGCGATTTCGATTTGGTGGATGAACTTTCCCGCCTTGCAGGCGTAAAGGTTCCGAATGCCATCGAGGAGATTCGTACCGCACCGGTACTTCACGACACTGTATGTGAAACCGAAAAGATGCAGGCTGAGGTAGAGAAGTTCTTGGGACTGTAATTGTAATATTGAAAGGATAGAAATAGAATCCGGAGACCGTGTGAATGCACGGTCTCTTTTTTTACTACAGAAGTAGACGCGTCCACATTCTTCGAAGCAACCTTTTCGTGCAGACACGATGCTGACGCATCGCCCCGAACCTCGTGTCCTTCGGCCACTCGGTCGTGGACGCGCTCACATTCGTGTTTTTTAAAAAAATGCCGTTTTTTTAAAAAATCACGAATATTCGCTTTGTCTGCACGGAAAAAGAACTAAATATGACAAAGCCGTGACATAAATTTGACACAAACAAATTGCATTATTAGTGTGAGCCATGTGTACAAGGCGTACTCACGCAGGGAACTTGGGAACCGCGTGTCACATCCTAAATTAGATATTGCGATATCTGAGGACAACACTGCGGGGGCGTATTGATGCAACATTGGCAAAACTCGATATTTCCAATATGGCAAAGATTAGCAACAACGGGGGAGAATAAGTACAGACATTTATGTAAAAATAGATGAAAGTACTTGACCTTTAGTGCGTTTGTTGTTATAATCTATTTGTTATTGGAACGGTTATGTCCTAGAGACAGAAGAGCCAAAGAGGATACCCAGTAGCCGGGGAAACTCAGAGAAGCTTTTTTACCGGGACATAACACCACCATATTATTTAAGGAGGAAGATAAAAGATGAGAAATTTCTCTAAGAAGCTTGCTTTTGTTTTAGCTGCAGCAATGGTATTTACCGCATTTGCTCCGGCTGCTAAGGCAAAGGCTGCTGAGGAAATGGCCATGAACAGAGCTACTCAGACCCTTTATGTAAACGAAGGTTTAAATCACAAGGGCGCTGAGACTTTGCCGGAAGGCCTGTACGGCAATGTTTGCGAGTATGACTTCTACGTAGCAAACAAGCCGGCTGATTATGCTAAGACACTTAAGTTCGTTTGGGCATCCAGCGACGAGAAGGTTGCTACTGTAGACCAGAAGGGTCTCACCAAGGCTGTAGGCGTTGGTACCGCAACCATTACCTGTACGATTACTGACAAGGCGGCTACCAGTGATCCGATTAAAGTATCTGCGAAGGTT
Source organism: Lachnospiraceae bacterium (assembly GCA_045587325.1). Classification (GTDB taxonomy): domain Bacteria; phylum Bacillota; class Clostridia; order Lachnospirales; family Lachnospiraceae; genus SIG307. Next base: position 1,509 of record JAZNBY010000198.1, read on the forward strand.
ACCGTTAAGGCTAACGCTGAAGCTATCACCATTACCAATGCAGAAGATTACGACATGCAGTCTGTTATGGCTGGTGACGAGATCGCTCTTGAGTATGCAATGGTAGCTGAGAAAAACGGCAAGGCTACTGACCTTGTAAGATGGGTTGCTGAGCCGGCTACCGGTGTTACCGTTGAGGATGGCGTATTCACCTTTGGTGAGGATGCTGTTGCAGGCGACTACACCTTATATGCTGAGGCTTATCAGTCCGAGAAGTATGACCAGACCACTGCTACTTCCGAGAAGATCGTTGTTACCTATGTAGCTGACAACTCCTTCGAGGTTAAGCAGGATACCGTTAAGACCTTTACCGTTACCTTTGATGCTCCGGTTAAGGCACTTGGCGAAGTAACCGTTAACAGACTTTACAAGGGCTTCGAACTTCCGGCAGTTGTTAAGAAGGCTGAACTTGCTGAGGACGGCATGAGCGCAACTGTTGAGATGTACGCTGCATTAAAGAACAACGAAGAATATGCAATCACTGTTGCAGGCTATGAGACCTACACTTTAACTGCATCTGCTGGTACTCCGGTAGAAGTTCTTCTTTACAACAATGCAGATAACAAGTATGCTGATGCAGAGCTTGTATACCTTGATGGTGTTAACAATTTAGTAGATATCAGCTATCGTTTGATCGATGCTAAGGGCGTAGATGTTACCGACGTTGCAAAGACGAGTGGTACCTTGTTCCTTACTGCTGAGACCGACGAAGCAGGCAACTACTTCGTAACCGATGATAAGATTTGGTTCACTGATGAGGGTATTGATGTTACCGTATCTGCTGAGTTCCAGATGTATGACAATGAGGGTAACCTTTTAACTCCGGCAAAGGGTCAGAAGACCTTCGTTAGCTTGAACAAGCCGCCGGTTGAGGTTCTTGGTATTGCTGACTGGAAGGTTGGCGGAGATTGGGATAACAAGAAGCAGAGTCTTCCGCTTGACGAAACTGCAGCTATCGCACTTAAGGTTAAGTTATCCGAGGGTGACCCGGTAGAGGTTAATGCAGATGCAAATGTTGTTCTTGATGGTTACATCAAGCTTGAAGAGCTCAATCCGGAAACCGCTGCATTAGATGGTTTCAACATTGTATACTTCAAGCAGGGTACTGCAAAGATTCTTGTATACTACTGCTACACCGATGGTAGCGGAAATGCTGAAGAGTTACCGCTTTATCAGCTTAATGTTACCGCAAAGGCTGCTACGAAGCTTCAGTCCTTTGCTGTTGACAAGGCATCCGTTAACGTTGGTACTGTAGCAACCTATGATGAGGGTGTTGTTACTGTATCCGCAAAGACCAACCATGGTGGTGATTGCGAAGGCTTTACCGTAGCTGTTGAAGGTATTGATGATGCTTCCAAGGCTGCTGTAACTGCAGGTGGTGCTGTAGTAGATGGTAACAAGGTTAAGTTCTATGGTTCTATTCTTAAGGCAGCAAACAGCAACAAGGCAGCTGCTCAGATGACCTTCAAGGTTAAGGTTACCAAGGGCGATGTTACCTTAGAGAAGAACGTAACTGTAGTTTATAAGAGCCGTGGAGAAGAAGGCACTGAGTATATCAGAGTTGAAGCAAATGGCTTTGGTGTAGATGTAGCTAGAACTGCTAAGGATGACAACACGAAGGCAGCTAAGACCGGTACTTTCACTGTATATCAGTACAGCAATGGTATTAAGGTTGGCACTGTAGATGTAGAGGCATATGATGCAGATAGTATTACCGCTGGTACCTACTACTTCAAGGTAACCAAGGATGGTAAGGATATTACCGATAAGGTATCTTCTGCAGGTAGCGTTGTTACCGTTGAGTTCTCTGGCGTAAATGCAGAGGATAAGAACGCTGTTACCTATGACTTAGGTGCAGGTAACTATGCAATCTCCCTTTACGAAGTTGTTACCATCAGTGGTAAGCCGTATGCAAGACTTGTTAATGGCGCAACTGCAGCTGGTGCTGTAACCTGTAACCCGGGTTCCTATTCCTATGTAGGTAGAAGCGACAACGAGACCCTTAACGGTGCTGATGATGACGCAAGCATCTTCGCAATGTTCAAGTTCAAGAACGCTCAGGGCGGAGATACTCTTGCTGCTGACTACACTGTACAGGCAGATAAGTCCGCTGACAACTACGTATATGTTACCTCCATCACCTTCTATGATGATTTAGGAGATGGCGCAACTGCTAAGTATGTTGTTCCGGTTGGTGTTGCATTAAAGAAGTAATTCTTGTGATTACTGATTAATACTACAATAAAAGCCCTCCTGCGAAAGCAGGGGGGCTTTTTGCGTGAATCAGATATGTAACGAAGAAAAGCTCCTACGGAAGTAGGAGCTTTTCTTCGTTTATATTCTTAAATAGTTTATCTACTTAAGAGATTACTTCATTAATGCAATACCAACCGGTACAGTGTATGCAGCCTTAACATCACCTTCTAAAGTATCGTAGAAAGTGAAGGACTCAACATATACGTACTTATCAGTCGGATCACCGGTTTTAACGGTGAATACAGAATCGGTCTCCTCACCCTTAGTATTCTTTACGGAGAATGCGGAACGAATACCAGGATCATCAGTAAGTCCACCAAGAGTATCCTTGACTCTTACCGCATTGCCATAAGCACCTACGTTACAGGTTACAGCACCAACAGCGGTGTTCTGCTGAACAGCGATAGCGGTGGTGCCAGTGGTGGTCTTTACAGCAACGCCCTTGTAAAGAGTGAATACGTAGTTACCAGCACCAAAATCGGTGTAGTCAACAACAGTATGACCATTTTCAGTCTTCGTGCCAGAGAACTCAAAGCTTACAACACCATCAGCGAAGTTGGTAATCTTGGAAGTAATATCATTACCATCCTTGGTTACCTTGAAATAGTAAGCATCCGCAGTGATGTTGTTAGCGTCATACCTCTGAACCTCCTGAGTATCAACCTTGATTCCGTTGCTGTACTTGTATACAGTGAAGGAACCAGTCTTAACACCAGTAGAGGAAGCAGTTCTAGCCACATCTACACCGAAACCATTAGCCTCAAGCTGAATGTACTCGGTACCCGGAGCACCCTTGCTCTTAAGAAGAACAGATACATTCTGCTCTAATTTATCATCAACCTTAACCTTGAAGGTTAACTGAACGGTATCCGGCTGATTCGGGGTATTTGCTTTTAACTTAGAACCAGTCAAAGTAATCTTACCATCAACAATAGCATATGCTAAAGGCTTTGCTTCACTTCCATCACCAAGAGCGGCCTTGGAGTTATCATCAACGCCTTCGATAGTAATCTTATTCGGTGTATAGTCTCCACCGTAGTTATTCTTTGCAGTTACAGCAATTTCAGCAGTATCATAGCCAGCCACAGTACCAAGAGTAATCATCTGGGTGCTGAGAGCCATGCTCTGAAGTGCAACCGGAGCAGTAGCCTCTGCGTTGATCTGAGCAATCGGAAGTTCTACCAGAACACCATTTTCAGTGTAGTTGTAGAATACGAGAATCTTAGCGACGCCCTGCTTAAAGAATACAATATTGGAACCACTTAATGCAGCTATTTCCGGATTGATTTCCTGGAAAGAAATGTTTCCGGTAAGACCCTTGCTTGCAAGCTCAGACGGAAGTACCGGATCACCCTCGGTTAACTTAATCTTTACAGCCAAAGTAGCGGTATCTCCGAAAGCGATAGTCTTCTTAGCATCACTCCAATCGTCCTTGCCAGCAATCTTCCAGTCAGCAAGACCAACAATCTGAACCGGCTCCTTCTTCATGCTGTAGAAGAGCTTGGATCCCTTAGCCGGAGCAATCTGAACGCCGTTTTCGTATACACCACTCTGGTAATCAGCAACAACTTCGATATCAACGCCTTCCTTAGCGAACCACATCTGATCTACACTTACATAGTAAGAACCATCGGTGGAGTACTCCTTAGCGTTGAAAAGAACAGTACCGCCGGCAACATCGGTAACATCTACACCCTTAGCATCGATCAAACGATACTTAAGAGTAACCGGATTGCCATCAATGTAGATAAGTTCAGCTTCCTTACCGATTTCCTTATCATCAACATAGATAAGAACTTCTACCGGATCACCAGCAGATGCAGTTAAGGTGTAGGTCTCGTAACCAGCAACGGTAATAGCGTACTCTTCGTTGTTCTTTAATGCGGTGAACATCTCAACAGTTGCGCTCATGCCGTCATCAGCAAGCTTAACACTCTTAACAAGTGCCGGAAGCTCGAAGCCCTTGTAAAGTCTGTTAACAACTACATCGCCAACAGCCTTAACCGGAGCATCAAACTTAACGTCGAAAGTCTTAACAGTCTTCTGCTCAACTTCGAAGGTATTGTCAGCTACATAAGTAACAACGATCTTCTCGGAAGTAGCAGTGGTCTGAGTGTACTTATCGGACTGATAATTGAACGCTCTCATCGGCAGTTAGATACGGTCGAGAAAGCGCAAATTATAGGTTCTACAAGACATTCTCTTGTCGTTTTTCAAAGAAAGAATCCCGTGTCGCCAATGAAAGGTAACAAATTAGCGACAAACACTATATCTCAATCTTATTGATCTCATTCCGTAGTTCATCCAGGGTACGATGGCCATACACCGCTTTTTCAATGTCTTTTCCTGGACTGTGGCCCATGAGAAGATGCTTGGAAAGCTCGTCTATCCGGTATTTGTCACAGAGCCAGGAGAAGGTGTGTCGGCAATCGTGAGGCGTGTGTTTTTTGCCGTTAGAAGTGACGGAGATGCCCAGTCGTTCTAGGGTAGGATAAAAAAAGGTTCTCCGAAAGTTAGCGACACGGAAGTTCGGGAAATTTTTTCGGAAGGTTCTGGCGAAGGGAAGGATGGCAGGATGAATGGGTACAATACGTCCTTTTCCTGCATTGGTTTTAACTCCGCCTTTGAAGTAGAGCTCTTCCAGGTTGATTTCGATAGTCTCAAAAGCTTTGATACGATAACCGCTATATATCATAAGAAGAATCATCTGCACGGTACGGTCCTTTTTGTTTTTCCAGAGGAGGGCCAGCTCTTCTTCGGAGAAAGGTTCCCCTTTTTCGTTGTTATCTTCGTGATCGTTGGTAACGAATTGGGCATAATTTTTTTCAATCATATCATTCTCCAGAGCGAAGCGGTACATCTGACTGAACAGTTTTTTTAGGTTACACACACTGGAGTAGCCCAGGGAACAGTTATCTAGCACTTCCTGCATTTCCTGTTTGCGTATATCCAAAAAACGGATGTTGTGCAGAGGGGCACAGTTTTTAAATGCAGATTCATATGCCTGTCTGGAAGAAAGGGACAGGTTTTTCCGGGAGTTCTCGAATTTGGAACGATAAAACAGTTCGTAGACTTCGCGAAAGCTATAGCTTCGGGTCTTGGGGTCATAGGGGGTACGTTTATATTCGGAAAGGGCGGCATAGGCAGAGTGCCAGTCACTGAAATAGCCGATAGCGGTGAGTGGTTTGACCGGGAGACCGGAGACGGTTCCGGCGGTAGTGGGATAGGCGGCATAGGGACGGCTGCGGTTCCCACTGAGTTTTTTGATACATCCATAGCCGTTTGGTAACTTTTTGCGGGGGGTGCGTTTCTTTTGTATGGATGTGACTGAGAGGGACTCCGCTGCCGGACAGAGCGTTATGGGATAGCCGCAACCCGGACAAGAGATTGCTTTGTTGGAAACGGTGTGGGAACATTCGGGACATGTAATCAGAGACATAGAAACTCCTCCTTGTATTATAGTAATTGTTGTGATAACAATCATATCATATCCATAGTTGTATAGTGATGTGTGTTAGTTTGCACAAACTGAAAAAGAATATGTTACACTCCGAGTGTATTGACACTAAAATGCACTGCGGGTATAATGGATAATAGGACTTGGCATATTTTGTAAGGCAGGTGAGTGCATGACTCTATTCGGGAAAAGAATAGTGAAATATGTAATCGGATTGATAATTGCGGTAGGGTGCATCGGCATCTTGCCTGTTCGTATTGCATTTGCGGCAGAATCCTGTAAGGTAATCGGATGTTATTCCACAGAGGATAGCCTGTTTTTTTATGTAAGCGGTCTTTCGGGAACGGTAGAAGATGCTTTTTGCAAGGTGGAGAATAGTACAGGGGTGTTCCGTTCGGTTTCAGTAACGGAAAAGGAGCCGTTTCACACATTGATTTTGTGGGATGCGGTGACTCCCTACGACGAGGTGAAGCAGGAATATTTAAAAGAAGTGGTGGGAGAACTGATCGCAAACCGTCGGGTGAATGAGTCTTTTACCATCGCTCAGGCGGGAGAAGAGCTGGTGTATTCTTTGGAGGATGCCATGGAGTATGCGGAACTCATGCCGGTGATAAATGAACTTGGAAATGGGGAGGAGACGGGCACTCTGTTGCCTGTGGTTTACGAAGCGGTACGGAATCTGGTAAAGGCTGAACGGGAAGGCCTGACCCGTATCGTTGTTGTAACGGATGGCGGAAAGGAAGAAACAGACCCGTCTGTAAAGGACAGGTTGTTCGCATTGTTGGAGCGTATGTCTTATCCGATGTATGTACTGGAGTGGCAGTCAGATGCTTATGAGGATACGGAATCGGGGAAAGATGTGGTTTTGGAGGAAGCAGGCGGAGAAGATATATGTCTTGTATTGGAGGAAATGGGGGCAGAACGCATTGTTTATTCCGCAGGGGTGAGCCCGTTTCAGGTTGCTACCGAGTGTTCCGGAGATTACAACGCAGTGAAAATAGAAACAACAATTCCGGACGGAGAACGGGACGGAAGTAAGAAAAAAGTGGAATTGTCCATTGTGACATCCGAAGGGGTGTTTGAAGATGAGTGTACCATGGATGTGCCTTCCGGAGTGTTTAAGAAGGAAGAAGATTCGTTTTCCTTTTTAAAATACAAGGAATGGATTTTATGGGGCGGCATCGGTGTGGCCGGTATTGTTCTTATCATAGTGCTTGTGGCAGTGATTCGTAAGAAGAAGCGTTACAAGATAGCGAAGGATAATTACGACAGAGATGCGGAAGCGGCTACCATCAGCAGACAGCATGCCGGCACGGAGGAAGATACCACGGTGATGCATAAGATAAAGCTGACAAATTGTGGGGATGAGATGAACACCTACCAGAGTGGTTTTAAGGGAGCGGTGATTATCGGAAGAAATCCTAACAATTGTACGTTGCTGCTTAACGGGGATAATAGTTTGTCGGGCCGACATTGCGGGATTTATGTGAGAAGAGGACATTTTTATATCAGAGATTTGAGTTCTTCCAACGGAACGAAGGTAAACGGGATTCCTTTGGCGGATGAGATAGAGATTCGAACGGGAGATATTGTGAAGTTGGGAAGGGCTGAGTATTTGATTCGCCTGGAATAGGAGCATGTATGGGAAGAAAACCAAAAGGGAACATTTTCTATAGCCAGGTCATAGATTGCGGCCTGCGGCGAAAAGAGAATCAGGATTCCGTTTATTCGTATACAAACGGAGACTTTGGGTTGTTTGTACTGGCAGACGGCATGGGCGGTCACAGCAGAGGAGAATTGGCCAGCGGTGAGATTACAAGAACCTGTGAGGAGTATGTCGAATCTTTGCAAAAGAGGGAAAAGACGGCAGATTTTCTTACACTGACTCACGAGGTGGCAGGTGTTTTGCGAACGGCCAACGAACGTGTCCTGAATAAGTACAGCCGGGATGTGATTTGTGGATCTACAGCAGTGGTTCTTTTGGTAAAAAAGGATTGTTATGCGGTATTTTCCGTAGGAGACAGCAGGGTATATACCTTTTATCAGGGAGAAATGGAAGTGCTGACCATTGACGATATTTGGGACAACCTTCCGGGAACGTTAGAGAAGTACACAAGACAACAGATCTATGAGGATTCGCGCCGGGGCAAGTTGGTGCAGGCCATTGGAGTCAGCAAGGAAGTGAACATACATATTACAACCAATCGTATCAGAAAGGGCCAGTGTTTCCTGCTATGTAGCGACGGCGTGTATCGTTTTTGCAGTGAACAGGTGTTGCAGGAGGGCATGAAGCACAGCTTTTCCGAGACTATGGTGCATTCGGTATTGGAGCGGTATAAGAAAGAAGTGTATCAGAACGGAGCCAAGGATAATTTATCTGCTATTTTGGTTTGTGTCAGGTAGTACAGAGGAGAAACAAAGGAGAAAAGGCAATGACATACGCAACAGTGTCTTGTGAAGGGTCCCGGGAGACAAACGAGGATTTTGTAACGATACGGGCCGAAGGAGAGAATTTGCTTTTAGTGGCGGCGGACGGGCTGGGGGGTCACAGCAAAGGAGAAGTGGCATCCTGCCTGGTGGCTACAACCATTTCGGAAGAGATGGATTTTACGACGGATAATACGGAGGAGTCGTTAAAGAGAGCAATGAAGACTGCCCAGGAGAAGCTTTTGGAAAAACAGGCAGAAGAACAAGAACAGAATGGGATGAAGACCACTGCCGTAGCGGCGGTTGTGGTAAAAGATAAAGTGTATATGGGACATGTGGGAGATTCCAGAGGATATGTGTTCTTAAAAAACGGGAAGATACGCAGAACCACGGACCACAGTATCCCGCAACTCTTGGCACTATCCGGAGAAATTAAGGAAAAGGACATCCGGAAACACCCCCAACGTTCCAGTTTGGTACGGGTATTCGGAGTGCCATGGGAGCGGGAAGAGTACGAGTTCCAGTCGGTAATCGATATGGCAGAGGTGAAGGCGATTTTGCTCTGCTCCGACGGCTTTTGGGAACTGATTCATGAGAGTCGGATGAAGGCCTGTATGTACGGAGCAAAGACGGCCGAACAATGGTTGGCACGGATGACAAAGGTCGTGGAGAAGCACGGCAAAGGAACCAGGATGGATAATTATTCCGCAGTAGCGGTATTAAATCGATAAGCAAAGGAGACGGTAAACTATGGAAAACAATAAGACAGGAGCACCGGAAGAAAATTTTGAGCTGGAGACACCGACCCAGACGATGTATGGGGAGGAGGGTACGGAATCGGCATTAAAAAAAGCCGCAACGGAGACGGAACCGAAGATGTGCCTGTCTTGTTTCCATACCTATAAGGCAGGAAAATTCTGTCCGTATTGCGGTGCGGCGGCTCCGGAACAGGAAGAGCAGTCATACTATTTGCCGGCAGGAACCAAGTTAAACAACGGACGATATGTACTGGGTCAGGCGGTAAACAATGGTGGATTCGGTATTATTTATCGCGGTTGGGACGAGGTGCTGCAGCGTGTGGTTGCCATAAAGGAATGTTATCCGGCTTCTTTGGTAACAAGACCGATGGGCAGCAATAGCGTGGTAGTAAATTCCAGCCGTGCGGAACGCTACGACGAGTATCAGCAGATTTTAGAAGACTATGTGCTGGAAGCAACCATTATGTCCCGGTTCTCCAAAACCCGAAATGTATGTAATGTGTATGACCATTTTAAGGAAAACAACACGGCTTATATTGTGATGGAGTTTTTGGAAGGCCAGGATTTAAAAACATACCGCAGAGAAAATCCGAACATGTCTCCGGAAGAGAAGATAGAAATTATGAATCAGATTCTGGAAGGTATTGAGGTGATACACAGAGAAGGTGTGGTACACAGAGATATAGCACCGGATAATATTTATATTTGTAAGGATGGCAGCAATAATCTTACGGTTAAGATTATTGATTTCGGTATTGCGGCGGTAGACGGGAAAAAGCGTCTGCAGAATCGTGTGGTTGTAAAACCGGGCTATACTCCGCCGGAACAGTACATTTCCGGTGGCGCTACGGGTCCGTGGACCGATGTGTATGCGGTAGGTGCAACCCTTTATTTCCTGTTTACGGGTGAGGTGCCGGCAGAGGTGACGGACCGTCAGAGAGGTGCGACTCTCATTGAGCCGAAGCAGTTGGAGGCAAGAATCCCGAAGAATATCGATGCGGCGATTATGCATGCAATGTCTGCAGATGCAGAGTACCGTTTCCAGAGCATCAGAGAGTTGAGAGAGTATATCAATAAAAAGAAGACACCGGCTCCGGTTGTTGCAAAGGGAAAAGGGGCTTCCGATGCCAAGGGACCGAAGGAGAAGAAGAAAAAAGGAAAAGGCGGCCTGATTTTTGCTATTATTCTTGTGTTGGCAGTTTTGGCCGGCGGCGGATTTTTCCTGTTTAAGGATCAGATTCTGTCCTTATTTAAAGAACAGGAAGAAGCTTCCCTGACAGTGTGGATCGGAACCTCTCCGGATTCCGAAAGGACAGCGGAAGAAAAGAAGCGCTACAGAGAATTGTTTGATCTTTATACCGAACAGAATCCGGAGATTACCATTGACCTGATTGCTATGCCGGAACGGTTACTGGTGGACGAATTTTTTGCCGTGTCCAAGTCCAAACGTCCGGATCTGATAGAGGTAGTAAATGCTTCCGAAGAACTGGCGGAAGAATTGCAGATTCTTTCTTTTATCAAAGACAATGGGGATGAAAATACAGAGGGTGCTTTAAAAGCATCCAAGAAACTTTCTTATCAGGCAATTCCGATGGCGAGAGCCGTGGATCTTTCCTTTGTACTGGCTGACGGTGAGGTATATAATACGGACAGCTCCGAGTACGGGGATATTCTGGCAAAGATGCCGGGCCGTTATACGATAGAGGAAGCAAAAGATGCAAAGGTGTGGTATACGGATTTCTTCGGTATTTGTAATGCAAGAGGCAATCAGGAAGAAGCGGAAGCATTGCTTACCTTTATGTTGTCTGAGGAAGCACAGGATGTGTTGCACATTCAGAATGACAGCGGAATGCTCCCGGTAACGGAAGACGGATTACAGGATTACCTGAAATTATATACAGAGTTAAAAGAGGTTGGAAACAAAATCGAGGAGTATACTGTAGTTTTACAGACGAAGAACACTGATTTGTATCGGGACAGAGTAACCGGCTCTTCTTCTGAGACTCCGGACCCGACAAAGCCGGTGGAAGAAACCATTAAGTTAGAAGATTGCACCTGGTTGGTAGCAACGGAGGCAAAGCGCAGACTGGAGGAAAAGGGCTTAGACGTTCTTTTTGAAATGGAATACCATGATACCATTGCGGAAGGTAAGGTTATCGGGCAACGTCCGGAGGCAGAAACAGAGGTGGCTCAGGGAACAGAGATTGTGCTGATTGTCAGTCAGGGCAAAGCGCCGGCATCCCCGGCGCCGGTACCGACCCCAACCCCTGTACCGACGCCGACACCGGAGCTGACAGCGACGCCGGAACCGACAGATACCCCGAAGCCGACAGCGACAAAGAAGCCGACGCCGACTCCGACGAAGAAGCCGACGAAGACACCGACGCCGAAGCCGACGAAGACACCGACGCCAAAGCCGACGGCAACTCCGTATAGCTACTTAAATATTCATAAAGCAAAGGTAGGTTCCCATGTGTATTTCGGAACCTATGAACAGGACGGGAATACCGGAAACGGAAAAGAAGCAATTGAGTGGGAAGTGCTTGCGGTGGAGAACGACAGAGTAATGTTGATCAGCCGTTATTGTCTGGATGCGGTTCCGTATAATACAGAAGCAACCAGTGTGGTTTGGAGTGACAGTTCCATCAGAACCTGGTTAAACAGTACCTTCTATTATGAGGCCTTCAGCCAGAAGGAGCAAAATGGTCTGGTATCCACATTCTTAGAGAATAAACCGAATGAGAAGTTTGGTACCAGTGGAGGAGAATCTACCACAGACAGAATCTATCTGCTTAGTCACGAGGAAGCGCTTGCCTTCTTTGAGACGCCGGAATCCCGTGTAGTGACGGCGACAAAGTACGCACAGAGCAAAGGTGTGATTGTAAGTACGTTAAAGGATTTCAAGGGCAACTGTGATTGGTGGTTACGTACTCCGGGAGACTCTTATATGTCCATGACGGTAGGTGTGACCGGAGCATTTACGTTGCGCGGAAACAGTGTGCAGTTAAAAACAACCGGTGTACGTCCGGTTATCTGGGTAAGCAAATAGGAGGTACGGTAAGAGATGAGGCAATGTTTCGGTTGCATGGGGTTTTATGAAGATTCCATGCATGTATGCCCACATTGCGGCTATGAAGAAGGAACCATGTCTCAGGAAAGTTTCCAGTTGAGGCCGGGAATTGTCCTAAAGGGACATTATCGGTTGGGAAAGGTGCTCGGCTATGGCGGATTCGGAACTACATATCTGGCCTGGGATGAAACGATGCGCCGTATCGTAGCTATTAAAGAATATTTGCCGACGGTTTTTGCTACCCGAGGAACAGAACGAACCATGGTAACGGTATATGGCGGAGCAAAGGCGGAGCAGTTTGACAAGGGCCGGAAGCAGTTTTTGGAAGAGGCAAGAAAGCTTGCAAGATTTACGGGACACGAATCCATTGTAGGCGTCTATGATTTTTTCGAAGAAAACGGGACCGCCTATATTGTAATGGAGTATCTGGATGGTGAGACTCTGACGGACTATTTGCGCAGAGAACGGAGAATGCCTTTTGAAGCGGCATTACGGGTAATTACGCCGATCTTAAAGGCATTGCAGGATGTACATAAAGAAGGAATTATTCATCGTGATATTGCACCGGATAATATTTGTATCACGAAGGATGGTAAAGTTAAACTGCTGGATTTCGGTGCGGCAAGAGAAGCCAGTGTGAATCAAAGCCATAGCCTGTCGGTTATCTACAAACCGGGCTATGCTCCGGAGGAGCAGTATCAGAGCAGGGGGGAGCAGGGGCCGTGGACGGATGTGTATGCATTGGCGGCTACCCTTTACCGTATGATAACCGGAACCAAGCCGGCACCGGCCTTAGAACGTTTGGTAAATGACACTTTGGTGCCGCCATCGGAGCTTGGCGTGAGAATAACGAAAAATCAGGAGACTGCACTGTTAAATGCACTTAATGTGCGCAAGGAAAATCGTACCCGGAGTGCGGAAACTTTTCTGCAGGAACTGCAATCCGATACGGATGTAGTACGCATTGCAGACAGTATGGATGCTATCGGGAAATCGAAAAAGAGCGGAGCAGGAAAGATCGTTTTGATTGTGCTGTTAGCACTGGTATTACTGGGAGGAGGCTTTTTTACCGGTAACGCATTGGGGGTGTTCGATAAAAAGGAACCTGTGGCAGCGGTCAATGAGACAAGGGTGCCGTCCTTTGTAAACAGCACCTTGCAGGAGGCCCAGGCATTAGCCAAGGAAGCAAATCTGGTCGTTGAAGTATCCGGAGTGGAATACTCTGCAGACATACAGAAGGATTTGGTATTAAAGCAAAATGTAAAGAGCGGAAGTGTAGTGGAGTCCGGGGCACAGATTGAACTTATCATTTCCGGCGGTATCAGGCAAATTCCCATGTTGGAGGTGACCGGCCTGCCGGCAGAATCAGCCGTTAGCTTGTTGACGGAACAGGGATTTGTGGTAACAACGGAAGAGGTTTATTCCGTTTTCCAAATAGGAACTGTAACGGAGAGCAGTCTGAAGATCGGAGAAGTGTATGCGGATGGGACGCAGGTGTTGTTAAAGATATCGAAGGGTCCGGATGAGTCCAAGGTAGAGATGCGGGAGTATACAGTGCAAAACTATGTAGGGAAACCGGTAGGTACACTGGATGAAGACTTTTCGAAGTACGGAATTATGGTGGGAGTAACCTGGGAGTGTTCTGATACGGTGGCGGAAGGCTATATTATTTCCCAGAGCGTGGCTCCGGGTACAAAGTGCGAACCGGGAACATTCATTTCATTTGTGGCAAGTATGGGAAAAGAGATGGTTATGATACCGTCTTGTGAATATCGTGAGTCGGAAATAGTGAAAATCGCACTGGAGGACCTGGGATTTGAGGTTTCTGTGACGGAAGAATACAATGACAGTGTACCAAAAGGATATGTACTCAGACAGAATCCGACAGGACTGACAGAGGCAGAGAAGGGCAGTATGGTGGAACTGGTGGTAAGCCTCGGCCGGGAACCGACGGTAACAACACTGCCGACCATGACACCGACCAAGGTTCCGACGAATACACCAAAGCCGACAAATACGCCGAAGCCGACCAATACACCAAAACCGACGAAGACTCCGATACCGGCCACACCGACCCCGTTGCCGTATCGTAATATCCATAAGGCTAAGGTGGGAGACAGAGTTTACTATGGGACCTACGAGCAGGACGGAAACAACTCTACGACAAATGAACCGGTTGAATGGCTGGTACTGACCAAAGAGGCGGACAGGATACTGTTGATCAGCCGTTATTGTCTGGAGGCATCACAGTATAATCCGGTAAAGACGAATGTGGTTTGGAGTAGTAGTTTTTTTTGTAATTGGTTAAATACAACCTTCTGTCTGACTACATTTTCTCCGAATGAATTGTCGAGAATTTTATTTACGACTGTAGAGAACAAGAACAATGAAAACTCCGGTACCTACGGAGGAGAGGCAACAACAGACCGGATTTTCCTCTTGAGCGAAAGCGAAGTGGAGCAGTATTTTAAGGGCAACAATCTTTCCATGATTGCCCAGGCAACCGAATATGCCCGGAATAATGGTGTCTGGGTGGATTCTGCGACAAAAGGAAACTGTGACTGGTGGCTCCGTACACCGGGAAATACTTCCGAGAAGGCGATGGTTGTCCAGAGGTCCGGAAGTATGGCAATCAACGGAAGCGAGGTGCAGCTCAGAATAAACGGGGTGCGTCCGGCAATGTGGCTGAAGATAGAGTAAAGGGAAAATAAAAACACATTCAAGCGTCGGGATTCTTTTTGCAGGAAAAGAGTTTTGACGCTTGATTTCTTGTGAGGATTTTAGGTATAATAAATAGTGAGATAATATGCATTTTGAAATAAAGTAAAGGTAAGGATAGAAACCATGGGAAAGAAGTATTATAGAAAATCACGTCGTTCATTGCCAAAGGAAGGGTATCTGGGGGCAGTGTGCAGGATGTGGCCGGTACTTGTGGTGGCGGCCATTGTTCCGCTTATCATAAGACAGTATGAGTACGAAACGCTTTTGACGCCGTACGGATGGTTTGATGCAAGAGAGGTGAATTATGACTTTTTCCTGGCATCCAAATCAGTGGTATTGACGCTACTGATGTTTGTGATGGCAGGTTGTGTTTGTATGCGTCTTTGGAAGGAGAAAAAGAAGATTCCTTTTACAAAGCTTTTGTTGCCGCTGTTTGCTTACGGCGCACTGGCTTTTCTTTCGGCATGCTTTTCTGTAAATCATACTTTTTCCTTTTCCGGAAGTTTTGAGCAGTTTGAGACAGTCTGGGTGTTGTTGGGCTATGTATTGATTGTGTATTATGTATTCTTGTATGCACAGGAAGAGTTGGAATTGCGGGTAGTGACGGACGGTCTCTGCGTCAGTGCTACGATTATCGGTATTTTGGGAACCTTGCAGGGCATAGGAATCGATTTTTTGACAAGCAAGGTAACGCAGAAGTTGATTACCACGGAAGAGTTTTTGGATGCCATCGGCGGCGAGTTGTCCTCGCAGTTTGGGGACGGACAGGCTATGGCTACCTTGTGTAACCCGAACTATCTTGGCGTGTACGGTTCTTTCATGATTCCGTTTTTGGTGGTATTGTTTTTATATGAAAAATGCAAGTGGAGACGCATCTGGCATGGGATTGATTTTGTACTGGTGACCGTGGCTGTGTTGTCCAGCCGGTCCAGAGCCGGTCTTATTGCGGCGGTGGCGGCCTTGTGCGTGGCAGTATTTCTTTCTGTGAAGCGTTTACTGAAATACTGGTATTTGGCTATTCCGGCAGTGAATTTTGCCGTTGTACTGTTACTTTTAGTCAATGCCTACAACGATAATTTGATTTTTGACCGGTTAAAAAATATTTTTACACCGGATAAGAAAATTGTATCCGAATATACGGCGGAGGACGGTACGGTGATAAGAAAAACCGGGCTGACGGAACTGTATACTACGGAGGAGAATGTAGTATTTACCTACAATGATGTAAAAACGGAAGTGTATCTGTATGCGGAGAATGGGTATTACGGATTTTATGCCTATACGGATAACGACACCCAGATTGAACTTGTAAAAGCGGAAAATGAAGATGTGTTTTCTTTTGATCACCCGGCACTTGCGGATGTGGAGTTAAAGCCGAGTTTTCTGGAAGACACACCGGGCTTTACCCTTGTGGCAGAGGGAGACTGGATGTTTCTGCGCAACAGTGAAAAGGGAAAATATCAGTATGTGACTGTTTACGAGGACGAGTACGGACGTTATGTATTTAAAGAATCGGATATGATTATGGCGGACAGTTTCGGATTTGAGAACAGATACAGCATGTTTTCTCACAGAGGCTTTTTGTGGAGCCGTTGTTTGCCGCTGCTCGCAGACCATATCTTTTTGGGCTCCGGGCCGGATACCTTTGTGTTGGAATATCCGCAAAATGACTACCTAATGATGAGAAAGAACGGATATTATTACCAGTTTTTGACAAAACCGCACAGTATGTATTTGCAGACCGGTATACAGACGGGCGTATTGTCCCTTCTTTGTTTGCTGGTGTTTTACGGATGGTATGCAATATGGTCTCTGCGCCTGTATTGTTTTAAAAATGTGA
Source organism: Lachnospiraceae bacterium (assembly GCA_045587325.1). Classification (GTDB taxonomy): domain Bacteria; phylum Bacillota; class Clostridia; order Lachnospirales; family Lachnospiraceae; genus SIG307. Next base: position 18,077 of record JAZNBY010000198.1, read on the forward strand.
CTACCATGACGGAAGGGTTTGGTGTGGCGGCCTTTGTTGCCAGCATCGGTTATATGATTTCCGGCCTGACCAATGACTCCATGGTGGTAACTGCACCGATTTTCTGGGTTATCATCGGAATTGGCGTGGCGGCGAACCGGATGGCGGCGGCAATAAGAAAGCAACCGAAGGAGAAAACAGAGCAGGAGATCTAATACAGCCATAGGAATGCCATGAATCTGACATATAGTCGTCTTATACTTGCGGTAGTATGATGGAGTAGAATAACTACAAGATATGGAGAACAACGTTCAGATAAAGCAGATGAGATACACATAAAGGAGAGTGCGGAATGAAGATACAAAAGCGATGGAAAAAAAGCTATGCGGCCCTGGCACTGGTATTATGCCTGGGAATGACATTCGGAAATCTTGCAACGGCAATTCCGAAACAGGCATATGCGGCACAGGAGGGGACCATTATTGCCTCCAGTCTTTATGTGCGTAGCGGTCCGGGAACCAGTTACAGTAAGATGACGGTAAACGGGGAAGATGTTTACCTCGTTAAGAATACGAATGTAGAGATTTTAGGTGAAGAGAACGGATGGTATCGTATTAAGGCTACGTTTTCCGGCAGAGAAGTGACCGGATATGTCAGCGGAAAGTATGTGGAGAAGGAGACGGTAGCGTCTACGCCTACACCGGCGCCTACGAAGCCGGCAACGAAGCCGACCTCTACACCGGCAGTTTCTTCCGGCAATCCTGCCACGGAGTTTTCTGTTCCGGCACAGATCTGGGTATCGGGATTAAATATCAGACAGACACCGGGGACCACCGGCGTTATTATGGATACACTGAAGACTGGGGCGAAGGTTACGGTCATCGGGCAGACCTATTCCGGCACCGAGAAGTGGTACAAGGTGACCTATCAGGCCGACGGTACCACGAAGACCGGCTATGCTTACGGACCATATGTGACACTGAATGCACCGATTCCGACGGCAACTCCGGTTCCGACCAAGGCACCGACGACTCCGACGAAAGCACCTGCAGCGGGAGACAATTATGCATCAGAGTTTTCTGTGGCGGGCAAAGTGACGGCCAGCGTGGTAAACGTACGAAGCGGAGCTGGCACAACCAATACCATTCTTACTTCGTTAAAGAACGGTGCCTCCGTTACCGTTACTGGGATTACGTCGGTAGGGAATGACATTTGGTACCGCATTTCCTTTACGGAAAATGGAGAGAAAAAGACCGGATATGCGTTTGGTTTGTATATTACATTAAACGGAGCGATTCCGACAGCAACACCAGTTCCGACGGCTACCCCAACACCGGTTCCAACGGCCACACCGGTTCCGGAAGAGGATGGCTTGATTAAGGATTATAAGGTGGCGGCTACTGTTACCGCATCCGAATTGAATGTAAGAGAAAAGGCAGGTACCGGAAACAAGATAGTAACAATGCTTACCAGAGGAGCATCTGTTACGGCCACCGGTAGTTGCTATGTGGGAAATGATAAATGGTATTGTATTGAGTTTACTTTAAACGGACAGAAGAAGGCAGGTTATGTGTTCGGTGCATATATCCGTTTGTCCGAGGCAGAACCGACGCCGACGCCGAAACCGACGGCTACCCCGGTTCCGACTGCAACGCCGGTTCCGACAGCAACCCCGACACCGGCACCGACCCAGCCGCCGGAAGACGATACCTACAGCTTCACGGCAAAGGTAACCGCGACTCAGTTGAATATGAGAAAGGGCGCGGGCACCGGATATGAAGTGATTCGTCTTTTAGAACATGGCGATGAGGTTGTAGTCATCGGGGAAGTGACTGTAGGTACGGCAAAATGGTATCAGATCCGTGTTGATGGTACAGAAGGTTATGTATTAAGTGATTATATCGAATTGGAATTCGTAGGATATCCGGAAGCAGTATTGACTGCGCAGGTTAGACTTCGTTCCGCAGCATCCAATAGTGCGTCCTATGTAAAAACTGCAGATGGGTCCATTGCGGTTCTTTCAAAGGATAGCGCAGTGCTTCTGGTAGGTGAATCTACGGGAGGCGACGGAAAATGGTTTAAGATTTCCTGTGTGATAAGGGGGGAAACGGTAACCGGATATGCTCCAGCAGAGTCCGTAAAGTTTGGTAAGCCGGAAGCAACGCCGACTCCAACGCCGACGCCGACTCCGACCCCAACGCCGACCCCAACGGCAACGCCGAAGCCAACAGCAACGCCGAAGCCGACGGCAACGCCGAAACCGACAGCAACGCCGAAGCCAACGGCAACGCCGACCCCGGCAGCAACGCCGGGCACGGAGGCATTGGAGAATGTGCCGGGCAATCAGGTGGGATGGGGACATGCGACCCACCCGAATGCATCTTCTCAGAGTATGAAGACTTTACCGAAAAACGGCGCGGGCAGTGTAAAGATGAAAGATAATGCGACCCGTCCGGTTACGGTTACCGAGGAGACCTATCTGAAGCTTTACGGTATTTATGCGGATGAAAAGGGCAACTTGTACCGCCATGTAGGCGTAACCTACCGGGACGAGGAGTATTACGGATATATTTTGGAGTCTCGTATAGAGGAGTGTGAAGCTCCGCTGACACCGACACCGACACCGGAACTTGATATCTGGGGGAACTCGACCGGTGGATTCGGCAGCATCAGTTCAGATTTTGAATTGAATCTTACGGTGCAGGGATTCCCAGATTCGTACAAACCGTATTTGCGAGCATTGCACCTAATGCATCCGAATTGGGTTTTTAAAGCATATCATACAGGTCTTGACTGGAGTACGGCTATAAAAGAGGAAAATATTCCGGGAAAGAACTTGATCCCGAACAGTTCCGGTATTGCATGGAAGTCCATGGAAGAGGGAGCATATAACTGGAAGACAGACAGCTTTATTGTATACGACGGTTCCACCTGGGTAACCGCATCCAAGGCGGCACTGGAATATTATATGGATCCGAGAAATTTCCTGGATGATAAATCCATCTTCCAGTTCGAGGTACTGACTTATGAGCCGTCTTATCAGAATAAAGAAGGCATTGAGAATATTTTAAAGTATACACCGCTTTATAACACGGCATATATTTATGAAGATGCCAATGGTCATACAAAGGCGATGACTTATTCTGAGACTTTCATAGAGGCGGCAAAGTATTCAGGAGTAAGCCCGTATCATTTGGCAACCCGTGTAAAGCAGGAGGTTGTTACCGGAACCAATTCCGTCAGCAACAGTGTAACGGGAACGGTAAGTGGCTACGAAGGTTTGTATAATTTTTACAATATCGGGGCATACCATAGTACACAACCTGGTGGTGCAATCGCCAACGGCTTAAAGTATGCGAAATACGGAAGCAGTACCAATACAACGTTAAACAGCGCCTCCCTGATTCCGTGGGACAACCGCTATGATGCGTTGGTAGGCGGTGCGTATATTATTGGTGATTCTTATATCAACCGTGGTCAGAATACGATATATTTGCAGAAATTTAATATGACACCGACGTATACATACAGTCATCAGTATATGGCAAATGTAGTGGCACCTTCCTCAGAAGGAAAGAAAACTGCCCAGGCATATCAAGATGCGGAATCCAGTCCGATTGTATTCTCAATACCGGTATTTTTCAATATGCCGGCAAGTGCGTGTCCGGAACCGAAGGCAGCACAGAATCCGAACAATTATCTGTCAAGCCTTGAGGTGGAGTCCACATCCGGAAAGAAATATCCGTTAACACCAAGCTTTGACGGAGCAAAGGATACACCGTACTCCCTGATTGTGGAGCACAATGTAGATGCAATCAGGATTAAGGCAACTACGGTAAGTAAAAAGGCAACGGCAGTAGGAATCGGATTCCAGCCGCTGAACGAAGGTATGAATTCCTTTGTCATTACTGTTCTTGCAGAGGATGGCTCCAAGAGAGAATACACGCTGTATGTGGTAAGAGAATAACAGAGGAGATTTGGAATGAAACGAAGTTTGTGTTTAGTTCTGTTTGCCTTTGTGGGTATGCTTTTCGGAGCAAAGACGGCACATGCGGCAATTGCATCCATCAACTTGCGGGTGGCAGAAGAGGTACTCCGTGTAGGCGATGAATTTGAACTGACTATGGAGATTACCGCATCCCCGGCAGAGGGTGAATCGGTACAGGATGCAACCATCGGCGACGTAGAAGCCTATTTGATTTACAATGCAGATGTAATGGAATTTGTTACGGCACCTTCTTGTATTACGGGAGGTGCCGGTATGTTACGAATATCGGATATGGGAGCACCGGGAAGTCAGGGAAGCAGAACCTATGTGGTGCGTTTTCGGGCGTTAGCAAGGGGAACGGCAGAGGTTTCACTGGACAGCAGACCTATGGTATATTCCTATGGGATAAATACGGCCATGTCGGTTTCCAGTAATGTGCTGATTCTTCCGGTAGACCCATCCAAGGATGCTTCCGATAATGCGAATCTGTCCGCTCTGAAAGTAAATCCGGGTAAAATATCGCCGGCGTTTGCAACAACCATCCGTGAATATGAGGTATCGGTTCCGTATAACACGGAAATGATTGTAGTAAGTGCCTTGACAGAGGATGAAAATGCTGTAGTAGGGGTAAACGGAAGTACAGGATTACAAGTGGGAAGGAATACGGTGGTTGTAACCGTGACGGCAGAAAACGGCACGGAAAAGCGATATTACCTGTATGTAACAAGAGAAAAGGAGCTATCCCCGGAACCGACGGAGGCACCGGAGGAACCGAAGCAGGAGGATTCTTTTGAAACGGGTCTCCATGCCACCATGGAGGAGGATGGCAGTGTTTATTTGTCCGTGGCAGGCCGTTTCAAAGTTTCCGAGAATGAGGAGGCGTATGTGGCGCCTACAGGTTATGAAGAAACCATTCTGTATGTGGATGATATTCGTATAAAGGCATATGTAAAGAGAGATGTTCCGGATAGCGGGTATTTTGTTCTTGTGTTGGAGGATGAACTGGGAATTGCCGGATTTTATCGCTATGACAGAGAACAGATGACGATACAACGGTTTGATGAGGAACGGATTGAGATAAAGCAAGTCATTGAGGAAGACAACAGCGGCCTTAAGGAAGCGGTGGAAAAGTATAAGAGCCAGCAGGTTCTGTTACTTTTTCTCCTGGCAATGTTTATTGCGTTCAGTGTACTTTTGCTGCTGATTGTGCTTCGTCTGTACAGACAGAAGCAGCTGGATGACGGGGAACTGGACGACCGCTAAGGAAAGAAATGGGGACGGTACATGGTAATACGAATCGATTTTGGAAGCGAAGAAGCATTTTATATGCAGCTCTACAATCAAATAATTTACGGAATTGCGAATGCACAGTTGCTTCCGGGAGATACGTTGCCGTCCGTTAGAGAGCTGGCGGAAACCGTAGGAATCAATATGCATACGGTAAACAAAGCCTATGCGATTTTACGGCAGGACGGTTACTTGCGACTGGACCGCAGAAATGGCGCTGTTATTGCAGTAAATGGCGATAAGTTGCGGGCAATGGAAAGCCTGAAAAACGAGATGCGGATTTCTTTGGCGAAAGCGATATGTCGCGGTCTTTCTCCGGAGGAAATTCATGATGTGACGGATGAGGTGCTACGGGAGTTTCGGGTGTAAAGAAAGATAGGAACAGAAAGGGAACCATATGGGAAAGTTATATACCGGGCAATCGGAGATGGTGTTACAGTACGCAAAACGAGCGGCAGAGCATCTGACCCACGGCTATATCGGCAGTGAACATTTGCTGGTGGCCTTTTTGCGGGCAGAGTGCATTGCAGGGGAAGTGTTGCGGGCAAACGGTCTTTTGGAAGAGAAGTTGAATGAACTGATTGAGCAGCTCATTTCACCACAGAAGGTGGATCGCAGAAAGAAGATGCAAAATACACCGAGTATGGACCGGATTTTGGACGGAGCGGAAAAAGAGGCGGACAGATACGGAAGCGGGAAAATCGGAACGGAGCACCTGCTTCTTTCTCTGTTGCAGGAAACGGATTGCATTGCCGTCCGCTTGTTAAATACATTGGGAATACCGGTACAGAAGGTGTATTTTTCCGTGCTGGAAGCCATGGGAATTGATGCAAACCGTGCCAAGGCGGAGTATGCCACCAGAAAGGCCGGAATACAGAAAAACGACGGTCAGCTCTTGGAAAAATACAGCAAGGATATGACGGAATACGCAAGAAACGGAAAGGTGGATCCGGTCATCGGCAGAGAGGAAGAAATCAGCCGTGTGATTCGCATTTTGAGCCGCAGAACGAAGAATAATCCGTGTCTTGTGGGTGAACCGGGTGTGGGTAAAACTGCAGTGGTGGAAGGACTGGCAAGACGGATTGCAGAAGGAAAGGTTCCGGACTGCATGAAGAAAAAGCGGGTACTTTCGTTGGATTTATCCGCGATGGTAGCCGGTTCCAAGTACCGGGGTGAGTTTGAAGAACGAATTAAGAAAGTGATGGACGAGGCCATTGCCGACGGCAACGTATTGATTTTTATCGACGAGCTTCATACCATTATCGGAGCAGGTGGTGCGGAAGGTGCACTGGATGCCTCCAATATTATGAAACCGGCACTGGCCAGAGGAGAGTTTCAGGTTATCGGTGCTACCACCAGGGAAGAATACAGAAAGTATATTGAAAAGGATGCGGCGTTAGAGAGACGATTTCAGCCGGTAGTGGTGGAAGAGCCGACCGTAAAAGAAGCGGAAGAGATTCTGTTTGGCTTACGGGAAACCTACGAGCGTCATCACGGAATCCGTATCAGTGATGCAGCGATTAAGGCGGCAGTGAAATTATCCGAGCGTTATATTAACGATCGTTTTCTTCCGGATAAGGCCATTGATGTGGTGGATGAGGCCGCATCAAAGCTACGCCTGACGGAACTGGACAGTGAACTGTCAAAGTTCGGTGGAGACAAGCAACTGAAAGAGTTGGAGGCGGAAAAGGAACGTCTGCTGCTGGCAGGGGACAGTGAGGGCGCAATTGCGGTTGCAGCGAAGCAGAAACGTTTGAAGAAACGTTTACACGAAGCCGAAGAACAAACAATAACGGTGCCTGTATTACAGGAAGATATGATTGCGGATGTGATTTCTTCCTGGACGAAGGTTCCGTTGCAGAAGCTCTGTGAGGAAGAAAGCGAGCGGCTGATGAAGCTGCCGGAAGTGTTGAAAAAGCGTGTGATCGGACAGGATGACGCGGTGCTGGCAGTGGCAAGAGCTATCCGTCGTGCCCGTGTGGGACTTCAGAATCCGGAGCGCCCAATCGGATCCTTCCTGTTTTTAGGGCCGACCGGTGTGGGTAAAACCGAGTTGTCAAAGGCTCTGGCCGAGGCAGTGTTCGGCAAGGAAGATGCATTGATCCGTGTGGATATGTCCGAGTACATGGAAAAGCATAGTGTATCCAAGATGATCGGTTCGCCGCCGGGGTATGTGGGACACGAAGAAGGCGGACAGTTAAGTGAACAGATTCGACGGAATCCGTATTCTGTGGTGTTGTTTGACGAACTTGAGAAGGCTCATCCGGATGTGTTTAATATTTTACTACAGGTACTGGAGGATGGTCATATTACGGATGCACAGGGCCGTCGTGTCAGCTTTAAGAATACCATTATTATCATGACTTCCAATACCGGTGCGGGACGAATTATGGAACCGAAGAATCTGGGATTTATCAGTAAAACCGATGAGACGGCAGATTATGAGAGAATGCGTCAGACAGTGATGGAAGAAGTGAAGCATAACTTCAAGCCGGAGTTTATTAACCGTATTGACGAGACGATTGTGTTCCGTATGCTGGGAACCGATGCAATGAAAGAGATTGCCCGGATTCAGATTGCCGAGGTGGCAAAACGGTGTAAGGAGCAGCTTGGAATCATTCTTAAAGCGGATGAGAAGGCAATCGACTTTATTGTTCGGAGGGGATCCGACGAAAAGTATGGTGCAAGGCCGATTCGCCGTGCGGTACAGGTGCATATAGAAGATTTGCTTGCGGAGGAGATTTTGAGCAATAAGATAGCAGAAAAGGATACGGTAATGCTGTCAGTGGTAGAAAAGGACACATCGGAACAGGCCGTACTTCGCCTTCGCAGAGTACGGAAAGGGAAACGGGAAGAAAAATAGAGAAGTCGTGGCAGAATCTGTGAAAATCAGTGGAAAAACAGCAGGGAATGTGCTATACTGATAGTGTAACAATTCACAGACAAACGGCTGTTACAGGAGGATAAGAAAATGGCAGAGCTGATTTATGTTCAGGACAACGGGAAGTTGGCATTTGGGGATTATACACTGGCTGCAAAGGCTAAGGCAGACGGTTTTGAGTTTGGCGGAGATTTGTATAAAGTAAAGACGTTCCAGGAGATTACAAAGCTGGAGCGCAACGGCATGTTCGCCTATGAGTCCGTGCCGGGAACTAACGTAACGGAGTTTGAGGCAAGCGAGAAGGAACTTTCCTTTACCGTGGAAGGAACCACCGATACCCAGTTAGCATTGGGTCTGGAGCCGGAGTGTGAGTTCAAACTCTATGTAGACGGCACTAATATCGGTAAGATGAAGACCAATCTGGGAGGTAAGCTGGTACTGAGCGTACAGTTGACGGAAGGTAAGAGTTCCGCAGTTAAGGTAGTAAAGCAGTAAGATACACGGGGGAGTCATGGCAAAAGGGAAAAGTGTGTTTTTTTGTAAAGAATGTGGAATGGAATCGCCGAAATGGCTCGGACAGTGTCCGGGCTGTAAGGCGTGGAATTCTTTTGTAGAGGCGCCGCAGGCAGGCAAGACGAAAGCTGCTTACGGCGTTTTGCCGTTATCGGCGGCAGAACCGGTGTTGTTGTCTGAAGTAGATACCGGAGAAGAAGACCGGATTGTCACCGGCATCGGAGAACTGGACCGGGTACTGGGAGGCGGTATTGTCATCGGGTCACTGGTGTTGGTAGGCGGTGATCCTGGTATCGGCAAGTCCACCCTGCTGCTTCAGATGTGTTATGCGCTGGCGAAACAGAACCGGAAGGTGTTGTATGTATCCGGAGAAGAGTCTATAAGGCAGATTCGGATGCGGGCGGACAGGCTGCAGGTAACGGACGGAGGGACTCTGCTTTTGGCGGAGACCAGTCTGAACCGGGTGGAGGATACCATCCGTCAGATTACGCCGGAGGTTGTCATTATTGACTCCATACAGACCATATACAGAGAAGATGCGGATGCTGCACCGGGCAGTCCGGGGCAGATAAAGGACGCCACCGCATCCTTACTTCGTCTGGCAAAGGGTCTGGGTATTACGATTTTTATTATCGGACACGTAACAAAGGAAGGTGTGGTAGCGGGGCCTCGTATGTTAGAACATATGGTGGATACCGTGTTGTACTTTGAAGGGGAAAGCCATATTTCTTACCGGATTTTACGGGCGGTAAAGAACCGTTTTGGTTCCACCAACGAGATTGGTGTTTTTGAGATGGCAGGAGCAGGACTTCGTGAGGTAAAGAATCCGTCGGAATATATGTTAGAGGGCAGGCCGGAGGATGAACCGGGGTCGGTGGTAACCGCCGCTATGGAAGGTACCCGTCCGATTCTGGTAGAGGTACAGGCACTGGTTTGTCAGACCACCTTTAACATGCCGAGGAGAACAGCGGCAGGCACGGATTACAATCGTGTAACGCTTTTGATGGCGGTGCTGGAAAAACGTCTGGGGATTTCACTTGCAGGCTGTGATGCTTACGTAAATGTGGCAGGCGGTATGAAAATAACGGAGCCGTCCTTGGATCTGGCCATTGTATTGGCACTGCTATCAAGTTACCGGAATCGTCCTCTTCCGCCACGGACCGTGGCCTTTGGTGAAGTGGGTCTGACGGGGGAGGTACGAAGCGTCAATATGATGCAGGCCCGTATAACGGAAGCTGCGAAGATGGGCTATAAGACCGTGATTGTACCGAAACATAAGCGGGCTGAAGGGGAAAAGAAGGAAGAAGGAATACAAGTGATCGAAGTGGCGACGGTGCAGGATTTACAGTCGGTACTACGAAATTTATAAGAAAGGAGACATCCTGTGATGCGTGGGAAATATTTGTTATTATTGCTTTGTTTGATAGGAATTATGGCATACGGAGCATGCAACTCCCGTCCACAGGACACTCCCGAGATAGAAACAACATTGACCTTGTTTCCTCAGCAGGAAGATGTTACGGGAGACAAGGAAGGACAGACAGATGAGAGTCAGTCAGTGACTTTACCGGGTGAGAGTCAGGGGACGGAGGCAGTTACGCCGGAGCCGACCCCTACAGTGACACCGGAGCCGACCCCTACCCCGCAGCTTGTGTTGCCGGAGGATATTGTGGATACGTCAAAGGAGCCTTATACCTATGAGGAGATGTGTGAGGATCTGGGGTGGCTTTCTTATGCCTATCCGGACAGGCTGTCTTATGAAATGGCGGGGCAAAGTGCCGACGGAAGAGAGATTCCTGTCGTATTGTTTGGAAATCCGGAGGCAGAGCAGACCGTATTTATTCAGGCGTCGATTCATGGGAGAGAACATTTAACCTCTCTTTTGGTGATGGAACAGTTAGAGTATTATGCAAAGTCCTATGATACGGAATCCTATAACGGGATGACCTACCGGGATATTTTTTCAGAGATATGTCTTTTGGTGGTACCCATGTCCAATCCGGACGGGGTGACCGTCAGCCAAAAGGGAACGGAAAGCATCCGCTCGGAGGAGCTACGCAATCTGGTGGAGAGCTTTTATGAGAGAGACGGAGCCGGTGTAACAAGGGATTATTTCTACAAGCGGTACAAGGCCAATGCAAATGGTGTGGATTTAAACCGCAATTTTGCATACGGTTGGGAAGAGTTCGTCGGAGCAAAGGCACCGGCAGCGGATCGATATAAGGGGACTGCTCCGGGTTCGGAACCGGAGACACAGATATTGATGGAACTTACGGAAAGCAGAAACACTGCGGTGGCATTAAGTTATCATGCTACAGGGTCCGTACTTTATTGGGACTTCGGTCAGACCGGGGAGTTCAGAGACCGGTGTCTTTCTTTTGTAAAGACGGTGAATGGACTTACGGGTTACCGGATTGTATATGCGGCATCGGAAAAGCAGGATGAAGCAGGCTATTGTGAGTGGGCAGCCGGGATTAAGGGAATCCCGGAAGTGACCATTGAAATCGGTACGGTGGCTGCACCTCTTCCGATTACGGAGTTTTCCGGTGTCTGGGAAAGAAATAAGGAAGTGCCGGTGGCGGTGGCTTATCAGGTGCTTGAAGATAGAGAGGAGTCCAGGGAATGAAAAAGAAAACAAAAATAGTGCTTGCAGCTTTCTGCGGTCTTTTTTTGATTGCCTGTGTCACAGGTCTGGTCTTGTTAAAAAAGATTTCGGCAGCGGGAGGCATCCGTTATTTATATAATGCAAAACACGATACTTCCGGAATGGCAGCCACGGTGTACGATGTGAACGGAGAAACCGGTGCAGACGGGAAAGTGGCCTGTACGGAAGCAACCGACCCGCAGGTATTGGGTATTACGGAGACCCTGCGGTATCAGAAGGAGGGGCAAACCGTAATCGTAGAAGGGAAGACGGACTTTTTACGGGAGGAACCGGTATCCTTTACGGAGGAGTTGGTAACGGGTGCTGTAGACGGAATTTTTACTTTTCGCGGGAATTATCATCGTACCCTTACTTCTTTCGGAACGGCACAGATTGAGAAGGAGCAGTTTGCGGGGGACTATTGGAGTTATGATACGGGGAAGTTGTTGAAATCCGGTGGAAAAAGCTACTGGTCCGGAAACGGCTGGACGGGCCAGCCTCTTATCATTTCCTGGCCGGAGGAGACAAAGCAGATTATGAATCTGTACCCGGAAAAGAAAGAGAAAGAAAACTTTGTGGAAGTGATTTATTCCGGCATGGACGGATACATTCATTTCCTTGATTTGGAGGATGGCAGCGAGAGCAGAGATGCCATTCACATTGGGATGGTGTTTAAGGGGACCGCATCCCTGCATCCGGCGGGAGTTCCGCTTCTGGTGCTTGGATCGGGGGATGCCCAGACCGGCCTGTACGGAGAAAATGTAAGCCCGCGGGCCTATATTTACAGCCTGATTGACGGAGCTTGTCTGTACGAGTTCGGTGCCAATGATGAGATGGCGCATCGCACCTTCCATGCATATGACAGTTCTCCGGTCATTGATGCGAAGACGGACACTCTGTTTTATCCGGGAGAGAACGGTATTTTATACAGCCTTAAGCTAAATACGGAGTATGACCCGGAAAAAGGAACTTTATCCGTTTCTCCGGAGCCGGTGGCGGATTATACCTATTCCACTGCCAGAGCTACTGAGGAGGCCTTTACCTGGGGAATGGAAAATTCTGCTGCAGTGCATGAAAACTATTTGTATGCGGGAGATAACGGCGGTGTTTTCTTCTGTTTGGATTTGAATACCATGTCCATGGTATGGGCGCAGGATGTACACGGAGATGTGAATTCTTCCCCGATCTTTTCTGCAGAGGAGAACGGAAATTACATTTATGTGGCAACAACGCTGACGGAAGCTATTGTGGATGAACATTCCATAGGGGATGTGGCGATTTATAAGTTAAATGCGGCAAACGGAAGTGTGGTGTGGAAGAAAGCGTTCGAATGTCATAATGTGGACGGCGTGGAAGGCGGCATTCTTGCTACCGGTGTGCTGGGACAGGGAGAAATCGAGGGACAGATTATTTACTCCGTATCCCGGTGTCCGGCGCTGGCAGGAGGCTATCTGGTATCTCTTGATACAAAAACAGGGGAAGAAGTATGGGTGGAAGAACTGGAGCATTATGCGTGGAGTTCCACGGTAGCGGTCTATTCCCAAATCGGTGCGGTGTATCTGGTACAGTGTTGCTCTGACGGAACCGTTCTTTTGTTTAACGCAGCTAATGGACGGCTGTTGGATTCCTTTTCTTTGAATACGACGCTGGAGGCTACTCCTGCGGTGTTTGGAAATAAGATTGTGGTGGGAACCAGAGATGAGCGAATTATCGGGTTTTCCATAGAATAATCGGAGGTTGACATGAAAGGAAGAACAATTCATCTTTTATCCGTAGTGGCACTTGCTCTGGTTTTGCTGTGTCTGGCGGCGGTCGGGTTTGCTAAGCCGAAGGCAAAGGGACAGAACGTCACCTCTACGGAAGAGATAGACGGATATGTAATGGCCGGTGTGGAAGCGGCACGGATGCAGGCAGAACATGCAGAGGTGTTGTTTGAAACCATTCTTGGCGTAGAACTTGCCGGCTATAGGGAAACAGAGACGTTACCGGAACTGTTGTATGAACTGCGGAGCGGACGTGCGGATGTGATTTGTTGTCCGGATGTGGTTGCAGAGTATCTGTTAAAAACAGAAGAAGATCTGGTACGGCTTACGGCACCTGAGGATAAGGCAGGCGGTACAGAGGACGGGGGAAGACTTTCCTTTGCCATGGCCATGGCAAAGGGGAAGGACGATTTGAAAAACGAACTGGATGCGGCGATTTCCGAGTTGGAAGAAGAAGGAGTCTTAAAAGCACTGGCAGTGGCCTATGTGGATGCGGATGTGCCGATGGAGTTGTATCAGGGAAAGAAGGATACGGAGAAAAAGACGTTATATGTAGGTGTAACAGGAACGGTTCCGCCGTTGGATATGCTGGATGAATACGGCAGACCGTGCGGTTTTACTGTGGCATTCCTGCAGGAAGTGGAGAAGCGGACGGGATACAGCTTTGAGCCGGTGTACGTTACACCAAAGGAGTCGTTTTCCTTTTTAAACAGCGGAAAAATAAACCTGCTTTTTGCCTATGGAACAAGTAAGAATACTACGCCGGGGGAGAAGGATTATCTTGTAACAAAGGGATATTATACCATGGACGAGTATGCATATCTGGTATTGAAATAGAGGACACAGACGGGAACGGAGGAACAAATAGAATGTTGCGGAATATGTATGATGCGGTGTATAACAACTTAATCGGAGACGGTGCCTATTTGCGTATCATAAAAGGTTGCGTGGTTACGGTACTGATTTTTGTGCTTGCCATGGTAGTGGCGTGCGTGTTTGCCGCAGGCTTGTGCTTTTTGCGAACCGCAGAAAATAAGTTGATACAGAAGTTGGGCCTGGCAGTGACTTTTCTCGCAAAGGGGACACCGGTGTATCTTGGATTGTTATTGTTTTATTACACCTTTTTCGGAGCTATGCATAATGGAGGATTATTGATATCCGTGGTAGTATTCGGCTTTTACGGGGGAGGTCATTTGACGGATATTCTGACAAGGGCCGTAAAGAAAGAAACAAAGACCAGAAGTGCGGCGGTAAACCGCAGGGCAAGAAGAGAATTTTTCTCGGCGCTGCTTCCTTTTGTAACAGAGCAGTCTTTGTTTGAAATTAAGCGTCTGGTTTGTTTCCTGCTTCAGATGTCCTCTGTGGTAGGTGTTGTGGGGGCCAACGATTTGGCAAAGGTTATGATTGAGAATGGTCTTAGAACCCAGTATCCGTTTTTTGCATTGGGATGCGGCATTCTTTTCTATCTGGTATTGCAACTTTTGGTGGAGGGGTTGTTTGCCTGGATTGGACGCAGGCTGACCGGAGAAGAGGACGAGTAGAAAAGGACAGGTATATTTTCCCTTGGGACATCATAGGTTTATAAAAAGATTGTCCGGAGGGAAGATGGGAACATGAAAAAGAAAGGCATGATTCTGACAGCGGTACTTCTTTTTGCGGTACTGCTGTTTTTTTTGAAGAAAATGGATGGGAGAAATAAAGGGGGAAACCCTACAGAAACGCCTGTGCCTACGCAAAAAACGGAGGAACCCTATGTGGCAAAAAATGTATGGATTGTTTCTTCCGGGGAGGAATCCATTACATTTTATTATGACGGGAAGGTGCGGACCATGGGCACCAAAGGGAAACTTCAGGAAACCATTGCAGAAAGCGTGGGAGATGTTACCATACAGGGAGAACAGGTGGTGGCATTGGTGTTAAAGCCGGATAAAATAAAAGCAAAGGTACTGCAAATGGATGATACCGGAATGGAACTGGAGGGATACGGGTTCCTGCCTTTTGCAGAAGGGTATAAGGTATACCGGTTATATGACGGAATCAAAGAAGAACCTACGGGAAAAATATTGGTTGGATCGTCCGAAAATGAATTCATATTGGAAAAAGGAAAATTGTGTGCGGTACTGCAGGTGACAAAGCCTGAACTGAAAAAAATCAGGGTGTTATTGGGAGAGTCAGGCTATACGGGTTATTATCATGAAAAGGCGGAGTTTGCGGCAGATTGTCCGTACCGGGTGGTATACGGGACGGAAGAACGGGTCTATGCCGCAGGAGAACGGTGTGTTCTTTCGAAAGAGCAGTTCCCTGCCGCAGAGGGAAGAGTTACGGTAATTCCCGAGGAAGGGGATGGAAAAATTATGTTATACAGTGTTTCCCGGGCAAACGGGAATCCGTCGTACCGGGGGACATTGGAGGTTGTCCGGAAGGAAGAGGGACTGTTACTTATCAACGAGCTTCCTATAGAAGAGTATCTGTACGGCGTACTACCCAGCGAGATGCCTTCTGATTTTGCAAAGGAAGCACTAAAGGCACAGGCGATTTGTGCACGAAGTTATGCCTATATGGGAGTAATGGAAAACCGTTATGCGAAGTATGGAGCCCATGTGGATGACAGTGTGGCCAGCCAGGTGTATAACAATACAAATGAAACCGATGCGGCGGTACTGGCGGTGAAGGATACCCATGGACAGGTGCTCTTTTATGGCGATGAGGTGGCGAACTGTTATTACTTTTCCACATCTTCCGGGCACACTTCGGCAGCGGAGGATGTATGGGAAAATGCAACTCCGGTGCCGTATCTTGCGGGAAAACCGACGACCTATGATTCTGAAAGTCCGTGGTATCGATGGCAAACCTTTTTGCCTATGGAATTGCTAGGGACTTACACGGAACAGGTGTTAAAGGAACGTTATCAGGTGGTACCGGAGCAGATTCTGACCTATGATGAGGGGACAGGAGAATTTGTCAGCAAACCGATTAAGGGGTTGGGAAAACCGGAAAGTTTCCGGATTACGGAAAGAGGTGCGGGAGAAATTGCTACGCGACTTCTTATTATAGGAAGTGAGGGAGTATTTTTGGTAAAAAATGAATATAATATCCGCAGGATATTGGCGCCGATGGGACAGAACATTGTCAGAGACAATGCAGAAACTACACAGGGCGGGTCCCTGCTTCCCAGCGCATATATTGATTTGCGGAAAGGGTTGTATAAGGATGTAGAGGGATATCTTGTTCTGGGTGGTGGCTACGGTCACGGCGTGGGCATGAGCCAATGCGGTGCGGATGCCATGGCAAAACAGGGGGCATCCTGTGAGGAGATCATAAAGGAGTATTATCCGGGAACGGAACTGGGCTTCATTTACGGAGAGTGAACTAATCCGGAGGGAAGGAACGACAATGGTAAAGGCAGGCTATTTTATGATACGGGCATTCGTCAGAAAGTTACGGGAGGATACCGTATCTGCTTTTGCAGCACAAACCGCCTTTTTTGTTATCTTGTCATTTCTTCCTTTTCTTATGTTTCTGTTGACACTTGTACGGTTTTTACCCTTCGGAAGAGGAGAAATGCTGCAGGCGGTACATTCTTTTTTTCCTGCACCCATTCGTGATTTTATGGGAGTGGTGTTAAAGGAGGCGTTGCAGAAAACCTCCGGTACTTTTTTGTCAATCTCCGCGGGAGCGGCGTTGTGGTCTGCCTCCAGAGGGATTCTTGTAATTGTAAGAGGGCTGAACCGGGTATACGGAAACGGGGAAACTCGTAATTATTTTGTACTTCGGCTGTTGTCAGTGTGTTACACCATCGTGTTTACGGTAGTACTGGTGGTCACATTGGTGCTGTTGGTGTTCGGAAATCAGATATTTTTATATGTACAAAGCAGGGTGCCGCTTATGGCCCATGCGGCAATGTTTGTGATTCTGATTCGGACGGTGGTGTCGTTTCTTCTGTTGATTGCTTTTTTCTGGGCACTGTATTTGTTTGTGCCGGACAGAAAGCCCCGTCATATTTCCGTAGAACTGCCGGGAGCGGTGTTATGTGCGACAGGATGGATGGGATTTTCCTATTTGTTTTCGTTTTACATTGATCATATGTCGGATTTTTCCGCTATGTACGGTAGTCTGACCGCCATTGTACTTTGTATGGTCTGGTTGTATGCCTGTATGTACCTTTTGTTTGCCGGAGCCGAGTTTAACGTAATCGTGTCGGATGTCGGGGTACGGGAGGCATGGGCGGAGTTTGTAAACAGCTTGAAAAGAAAGAAGAAGGGGAATAGAGCGCAGGACAGGGGGAATACTTTCAATAAAAAAACAGGAAGGTAATGGATATGAAAAAGAAAAAGCCTATTGTATTGGAAGAATTATCGGAACAGGAATTGGTAAAATATGAGATTGCAAAGGAACTGGGATTGTTTGACCGGGTGATGCAAAACGGATGGGGATCCCTTTCGGCGAAGGAAACCGGCCGTATCGGAGGGATACTGGCAAAGCGTCGAAGAGAAGAGGGACAGGCAGGAAAGGAGCTGTAGCAGGTAAGACGGAATTATTCGGTCGGCACCATTCGTTGATTCTTTCATATGATATTGTATCATGGAAGGAAAGGAGCAGACTATGAATAATTATAGGAATTACGGAAATTACGGAAACAGAAGAATGTCGGGCTATCAGGACAACGGATGCTGTAAGCCTATGGGAAAACCGGATTGTGATAACAAGTGTCCGGAGGTGAAACCGGATTGCGACTGTAAGTGTCAGGATGTAAAACCGATGATGGACTGTGACTGCAAGTGTTCCGAGGTACGAGGAGAGGGAACCTGTGGCGTAGAGTCTATGTACAAGGAAATGAAAAAGAGCGAAGCGTGTGGATGTGATGATATGCCGGGAAAGGCGCTGGCTATGGCATACGTACCGTGGCAGTCCTGGAAAAAGCTGTATGAGATTTGTGAGGGCTTTTCAAAGGGAACCATCTTTATGGAATTGGATTTGGATTTCTATGGAAGGAGATGTAGCTGATATGGGTGCGGAAAAGGACAGAATGCTGTTACTGAAAAAGATTAGTGAAGCGAGCTTTGCCATGGATGAAGCCCGCCTGTTTTTAGATACACATCCGGATTGTCGTGAAGCATTGGAATATTATCAGAATATGTGTGCCGTACGGGAACAGATGGTAAAGGAATATGGAAAGAGCTTCGGACCGCTTTCCTCCTATGACTGCTTCTGCAAAGATAAGTGGGAATGGGTAAACTATCCGTGGCCATGGGAAGGAGAGTGTAAGTAATGTGGAGTTATGAAAGAAGATTACAGTATCCGGTAAACATTAAGCAAACAAATCCGAAGCTTGCTATGGTAATTATGAGTCAGTTCGGCGGTCCGGACGGTGAGCTAGGGGAAGACAAAACCCAAATTGGTTCATCTTCCCCCAGTGTTATAACAATTCCTTGTATTTGCTTAACAACTCTGATTTAGTAGCATCGTCAAATCCGTATGCATATCCAGAAGAATAGTCTGGGTAAATCTTTAGTCCGTCTTCAAACTGTGCAGACTTCACCATGAAGATTTCATTGGCTTTTGTAACTATCTCAAGTTCAACATGGTTGGTTTTCGTTTGTACCCTGTCTGTTGTATTTGGAAGACGATGTGAGATGATGCAAGAGGTATGAGCTAACAGATTGTCTTCCGTATAACAGTCTGGCAATTCTATTTCTTCCACATCCTTAATGAAACCATCACAATACGCTATCTGTTGAAGAAGGAGTTCTTGCTCGTTTTTGTACATATCCAATGAACTTTGAATATCGTTTATCTCGGCATTTAACTTATTTGCTTGCTTAGCAAGAAGGTCCTCATCCAATTTTCCCAAAAGTCCCATAAGAGCTTGTAACCGTTCTTCTAATTCACGATGCTGGGTACTTAACTCAGCGATTATGTCTGCATTATTTGAGTGAAAAAGATTCCAAATAAAGCCGTACTTGAAGTTCTCAATTTTTATAATGAGGGACCGTTTTCTTGCTCTATCATCTTCAATTGCAACGCCTTTGCAGAGTTCTGTGATTTGTTCATCTAGGAACTGCTCTGATAAATAAGGCATGGAGCATACAGCGGAACTTTCGTTTCTTTTGCGTCTACATACATACAGGTCTTTTCCCTTATAGCCGGCAGCTTTGATAAAGTGTGTATTACAATCTGCGCAAACCAAATATTTGGAGTATTTTGCAGAACGGCCTTTTTTGCCTTTGTTTTTTATGGTTAGAGGCTTTGTTTGTAGAGTTTTGTTTGCTTCTTTAAAAAGTGCCTCATCGACAATGGGAATGATGTTTTCGTTCCTGCGTAATGTGTAATTACCTTCTGCTCTTTCGATTTTGCCAATGGATTCATTACCGGAACGAACAGGGACTTGCACATAACCACAATAGCGTTCATTGGTTAGGATTCGTCGTATGCCGTGTTTCCCAATAGGAGCGTATGTACCATCAGCACGAGGCTTTTTGCTTTTGAATCCAGCATCATCAACTAGTTTGGCAATAACACGAAAGCCCTTTCCTTCAATGTACCATTTAAAGATTTTGTTGATAATGTCAATGTGGGCTTGTGATTCTGGAACGAGTTTTGCTTTGTCACCTTTTCCTTCTTTTACATAGCCAAACAGAACAGGATTTGAATAAATAGTTCCTCTTTCCTCGACAGCTCGTATGTAACTGATACGGGCGTTTTTGGAAAGGTTGACACTGTAATTTCTGTCCATCACAAACATTATGTCTGTTAAGAGCTTGTCTTCAATGCTTTCTGTACTTTTTTGCATTGACTCAAAGAAGACATATACATTCTTTTTCTTGAGTTTTGCAATGAGTTCTGCAGCTGCATCACTTCGAGCAAAACGCGAAGTGGATTTAACTACAATTAAATCAATCTCACTTGGAACATTCAAGAGATTTACAGAAAAAGTCTCACCATTGTCTTCAACTGAAATGCCACATTTGAGTAACATTTCGGAGAAGCCTTTTCTGGTTAATTTTGTGCCGGAAGCAGAATCGGAATAAATACCGGCAAATTCCCAATCTTCGTGGCTCTCAATGTAGTTTTTGTAATAGATTTCCTGAGTTCGCAGACTGGTTTCTTGTTCTGCTTTTTTGGTACTTACTCGAGCATAAGCAACAACTCGCTTCTTCTTTTCCATAGAGTCATCCACTTCCTTTACAGTACTGTATAACATATTATACCACTCCTTTCTTACAGTGTCTACAAACACGAGAAAAGAACATCTTTGCCGGCAAAAGTGTTGTTAAGTTATGAAATGTGAATTGTATCATTTTTCCTCCTTTTGTTTTACCTGACAATAAATCAGGGGTATACACACAGTCTTTTCTTCAGTGAAAAAAAGCCGTACATCGAGTAACACAATATGTTATGCAGTAGCAGAAGAGGGTATTATTTTTTGAGGTTCTATAAAGAGATGCTGCTATTCCGAAGCAAAGAAAAAGCCCTCTTGCGAGGGCTTCTTAAAAGGAGAATTCATAGGCTATTAGTAGCGCTTGTATTTAATAGGCTTAAAAAGGTTTTCTAAGTCGTAATTCATCTCTTCAAGTTTTTCAAATAACCAAAAGTAAAGACCAAGACATTGCATGTAAGCATCGATGCACTTGTCGCTATCATCCATATATTCGCGTGGTGAGTGAAGTTCCTCTCTAAAGTTCCAAAACGCATTACATAGTACTTGAATGCTAAACCTTCGTGCATCTCCTTCGAACTTATCTAGTAATTCTTTAAAAGCGAAAAGAATGGTGTCAATAAATTGACCCTCATAAGCGAATACATTGCATATTTCTTTAACATTCGTATCATAGTATCCAATAATCGTTGTCTTGTGTGTGTGATAGAGATAGAGTAAGAATTCTTGGAGTGTCTTATTCTCCATTTTGCTAAATTGCTCCATATCTAATGCTAAAAGTTTTTTATAAGTCATAATTACCTCTCTTTCTAGATACTCATAAGGTATCTCAAATCATAGTTTATAGTTACAATAAAGAGGAATAGGTGGTTGGAATATCCCCCTTACGATTTATAGTGTACAAAATTTTTTAGGGTGATTTCAAGGAAATGAAGCATCAAAATCACCATTCGTAAACATTCGTGAAAAGCACACATAAACCACCTGTTTTTTTGCCAAATCTTTGGTTTGTTTTTTCTTGCAATTTGCGAAAAAATCTGCTATGGGTGTTCCGGTTCAAAGAAAAAGCCCTCTTGCGAGGGCTTCTTAAAAGGAGAAATTATAGGCTAGCCAAAATACTTGTGTTCTAAGTACTTGTACTTAAGGAAATTGTACTTATTTGGTTTTAAAAGTTTTTTTAAGTCATAATTAAAATCTTCAAGAACACTAAATGCCCAAATATAATGGTCAATACACTCCTTGATACAATTTTCACACTTGTCATGGTTGTCCAAATATGCGATTGGCGAGGCGAGTTTATCATTATCGTCCAAAAACTTTTTACTTAATTCTCTAATAGTAGATTCACATCCATAACCTTTGTATTCAATTATCAAATCACAAAAAGCGAGACTAATCGAGTCAATTAGTTGGAGTTCATCAAAAAACGCTTTGCAGATTTCATTAAAATCAAACTGATAGGCATCCCCATCTTCTGTCCCGTATTGGTGATAGAGATAGAGTAAGTACTCTTGGATTGTCTTATTTTTTCTTTCGTTGAATTGCTCCATATCTAATGCTAAAAGTTTTTTATAAGTCATAATTACCTCTCTTTCTAGATACTCATAAGGTATCTCAAATCATAGTTTATAGTTGCAATAAAGAGGAATGGAAGGTTATAATATCCCCCTTACATTCTATATTGTACAAAATATTTCTGGGTGATTTCAAGGAAATGGAGGGTCAAAATCACCGTTCGTAAACATTCGTGAAAAGCACACAGAAACCACCTGTTTTTTTGCCAAATCTTTGGTTCGTTTTTCCTTGCAATTTGAGATAAAATCTGCTACACACCCCCAAAAGGGGTAAAAATGGAGGGAAAACGTAAAAAGGCGAACCCTATTACAGGCCCGCCGTATGTCAAATTCCTCCCAGAGATTTTATATGGATTTGTAACGACACCATAAGTATCTTTTACTTATATTGTATTATAGACGAGGTAATCAAAATAATAACAAAAACAAGTTCGACTAAATGTATTTCTCAATTTCTCTGAATGCTTCGTATCGCTCCTTCAAGTGCTGCTTGGTTGCAATCACTTTCATATCATCAAAGGCAAGAATCAGAAGGCCGTATTCCGGTAATAATGAGAAGTCTTCTTTGACGGTGGAAAGTTTCTGCTCCATTTGTTCCTTTTGTTTTGGAGAGTGTGTCACCACCTGGATACGGTAATCGAACATCAAAAGGTTTTGACGGTAAAACTTGAAGATGGACTCAATTCTTTTAAACAAATAGCTGATTGCCACCTCCTCCACGCTTGGCTGTATGATGGAAAACTCAAGACAGTGTTTTCCTGATGGACCTTGTGAGATTCCAGTCAGATACACGTGCATCTCCTTCAAAGAGTCGAATGTAATGGTTGCTTCCGTAAACTGTGCTACATCATTTATGTCGAAGCGTTCAAACACCATTGCCTCAAATGACTCCTTCAATGTGGAGCGTTTTTCTTCCAGCCACTCCATGCCGATATCAAGTTCCTCCAAGTGCTGGGTGATTTCCTCAAGCTCTTTTGCTGACTTTCCTGTTTGGTTGGTGTTGAGAAGGCTGGTTTTGGTGATTCTCAAAATACGGTGCAATTCTCCGTAATACGAGTAATCAAATTCCTTTTGGAGTTGTACGGGTTGAGATGCCAAATTGTAAAGCTCATTTCTGAAAAACATGGTTTTGTCGCTGTACACATTGTTGAAGATTGCATCCAAACAGGCAATGGTTTCAGAAAGTGCATCTTCACGATTTTTACGAATGCCGTTGTAATAATCCCTCAAGAAATGAAACCTGAGTTCCGTATCGTCAGAATGCTCTTTGAAGTATTGGACGAAGCGTTTGTATCGTCCCCAAAGCTCTGCATCCTGTTTCAAAAGAGGGAGTTGTGCTTCTGCAAATTCTTCGGCCTCCTTTTTGCTGAAAGCACTTTTGGAAGTTTTGCTGTACACAAATTGCTTCAAAAACTGCTTTTTCTGATAGGTGAGTTTTACTTCCAAATCCTGCTTTTGATACATATCCCAATACTTTTGTGTGAGTTTTGTAAACACACGGTTTGAAAAAATACCACACAAACACTTTCTCATAATCAGTCTGGACTCCTTTGGAAAGTTGATTTCTGCAATGGTACTCTCTGCAAAGGGTGTTTTCTTGTCGGTGTAGAGGTAATATAAGGCCTTCTTTGTGGGAATGAAGTACTTTCCATACTCCTTTGACACCCTGCTTTCGATATACTGTTGTTCCTCAAGAAAGAGAATCATTGTCTCGAATGCTTGCTTGGAATAGCAGTATGCAAACAATACGGTCAATTCTTCCAAAAAGCCCACACGAAAGCGAAAGATGGTCTTAAGTACCGTTTCTGCTCCAAAGTCCAATACCTTTAACGGCTCTGTTCGATTGGGAAAGATGCCTCTTGCTTTCATATTATTGTGTATATTGCCAAGCTTCTCTTTGTAGTTGGCAAACAAACGGGTTACATATTCACTCATTGTTAATCACTCCTTACATTAAAATAATCTGTGGTGTGCCACTGAATTGCTCGAAACATTGATGAAGATACAGTTCCCTGTTTTGGTAATTTGAGGTTGCAATCTCAATATTGACGGTAACGGTTCCCTCCGGCATACCCTTCAATTTGTCAATACTCTCTGTACAAAGGCTGTATGCCTTGGAGGATTCATTCAAAGTGGCACGGTAACCCTCAAGGTTCTCAATGTATTGCAGCCTTTCAGACATCGACAAAGTGACACAATAATCTGGAACAAGGTACGGCTTGTCCTCCAAATAAAAAAGTTTGCTTTCCAGTTCTGCCGTTTGTCGGAGATACCCAAGTTTGAGTTGATACTTCTCAATATCATCCGTACATCTGGACAGGTTCAATTTGAATGAGACTTCCAGATTGTGTAAATTGGTTCGTATCTCAGACCTCATTGTTTGCAGTGTCTCTCTGTAATCTTGGCTCTTGAGTGTCTTTTTGTTGAAGGCTGCTTCAATATCAAAAGAGGTTTTGAAGGCTTTCCTTTCCAAGACGGGGCTTGGCAACAAGGAAAGACTGTCCCTGAGCTTTTGAGAATGGAATGCACTGCCTGAAGATGAAAAATGACTGCCGTCCATCTTTTTGACATGCCTGTGCAGTTTTTCTGTGCCTACAAAAGTTCCGTTGGAACTTTCCCTGATATATCCG
>JAZNBY010000199.1:0-6197 GCA_045587325.1 Lachnospiraceae bacterium
ATGTTCGGTACTATAAAACGGACTTATTTCTACGGATTACACTGCTTACACGGGTCATATCCCTTTGCAATAATCTCATCTCTGGTTCCCTTATAATCCTGCCGGTTGGCATCAATGATCTTTTTTGCACTGTTGCAGGACGGCTCATGGAACTTTTTCGTACTTGTATTCAATACGTACTCTTTTACTTCGCCCTGGCCTGGGGTATTCGGCCGCTCCGTCGGCTTCGGTGCCGTCGTCACCACTGCGGTGGCCAGTGCATTATTGCCGGTGGCATAATCAATCGTGATGCCCGGCTGCACATTGTAAATAAAGACGTTAAAGCAAATGCCGGCACCGTTATCTTCTACGGACATAGCCTCCATCTGTACACCGTCTGCCACCAGATTGTCTCCGGAAAACACCGGTGTCACGCGGTACATGACGTGATTGCCCGTTTCCTTAATATACGCTGCCGTATCATTCTCAAATGGCGCCATTCCGTCCATATTCATGTAACGGGTGCCGGTAATGAGGTTTCTTACGTTATCGTTCTCGCCGGTGAGCTGAAAGCCGATCAGATGACACCGGTTGTACAGATACATATCCTTTATGACGGACTTGTCATACTTGGCCGTCTGCCAGCCGGTAGGCTTGATGTGTCCGATTTCCCCGCGAGGCTCCGTTGGCATAATGTCCCGGCCGATACAGGCTTCCGTTACGCCGCAGCGTCCCAGTTCATCCAGCTCCGAATAAAACTCATAGGATTCGGTAGTCATGCTGTTAAATACCGGCTTGTTGTCGTTTAAGATCGTATAGACCTGTCCGGAATAGGCCGGAAGATTCGCAAGGGTAACCGTCCCGGATGTATCCGCAGTTCCCGCCTGCGGTGTGTCTGTCTCTGCCGGTTTTGTTGTATCGTTCTTAGCGGGGCTTGTCACTTCCGTCTTATCCCGCGACAGTTCCTCCGCCGGCTCCGTCGCTGCACATCCCGCCAACAACAACACCCACAGCAACAACATATATTTTTTCAGATTCTTCATAATAAGTCCCCTTCTCTTTCTGCCTACATATTGGCATACATCTGCTTTGTAGCGTGGAATATGCCCATGCTGACAAGTTCTTCCGCACCCTTAACATCCCGGCGCAGCAACGCCTCATATAACCGCAGTTTTTGACCATAGTGCTCCTCTATCCCTGTCACACGGCAGGATACTGCCCACAAGGATACACTCTGTTGCTTGAAGGAATAATAGAGCAGAGGCAACAGCATATTTCCGCTAAGTATTGCCAGCTCATGATGGAATGTGAACATGGCTTCCGCCGCCGCTTCCGGTGTCTTTGCCCGCACCGCATCCACAAAAGGTCTTAATGCCTCCAGTTGTTCCACCGTAGCCGACTCAATCACTCTTCTCACACAAAGGCACTCCAGTATCTCACGTACCTGGATCAAATCCACAATCTCCTCCTTTTTCATAACGCCCTTGCGGTAGCGCATTACAGCCGCCAGGGTTTCCACCGTTCCCCGTCGTAAGTAGTCGCAGACAAATGTTCCCTGTCGCGGACGTATTTCCACAAAGCCCAGCTTTGACAGTTCCACCATGGCTGCGGATACCACCGGTCTGCTCACTCCCATCATTTCGCACAGCTCTCTGGCCGACGGAAGCTTCTCTCCAATCTTCAATTCTCCCGAGATAATCATATCCTCTATCTGCATTACCATCTGGTTTGTTAACGATACATTTGTCAGTTTTGAAAATCCCATTCAGACGCTCTCCTCTCTGGTATTACCACGTTCATCTATGCTATATTTTGCCTCTTTTTCTACTATTTTGTCAATAGATTTTTAATACAACATATGGTATTCTTTAACTCGTGAGATACCACTACATGGTGGGAGTAGATAGTTTTCGTATATTGTACCTATTTTTAGCCGATTTCCGAGCTGCTATTCTTTTCACAGCTCTTTACCTTTCTCGTGGACAGATCCACAAATAAAAAACGGAGTTTGCCTCCCAAACTCCGTTTTTTGCTGCCCTTTTTTCTGTTATCTTGTAAACTGGGAAATAAACTTCCAAGCATTCTCATTGGTATGATGTCTGCACTCATGTACCTGCTCGCTGACGCTGGCAAATGCGGTACGGCAAACGCCGTCTTCACTTTCAAAGTAATGAATGGTCAGGTCGCTGCCTCTGGAGTCGTCATGTACTACTTCCACACGGTCACCGGCTACGCCCCAGATCGGATGTGCCCAGTTCTCCTTGTCGGCATAGTTCACATCGAACTTCTCCTTCAGCTTATTGGTACCTGCCGCATACTGAATGCGCTCAAGACCGCTCTCCGCCTGGAACGGAAGTTCCGGTAAATGAGATTTCTCGCCGCCGGAATAGAACAACGGTACAGGCACGGTAGTATTTAAGCCGTCCTCAAGAGACTTTCCGAACGGATTGTTCTTTACCGGGAACAATGCACTGGCCGGAGCCATGCCCGCAAAAATCTCCGGATACTCCTGGTACATATCCCAGGTCTTGCCGCTACCCATGGAGAAGCCCGTTGCATAAATACGATGCTCATCGATGTTATACTTCTTCTTCAAATCTTCAATCACCTGCACCACCTCGGTTGCGGTCACATTCTGATGATTCTCCAAAGATACAAACATAAAGCCGTATCTGTGGGCAATCTCATACCAGCCTGCCACGAAGGTTAAGTACATGGAGGAGTCTCCGCCGCCATGAAAGCCCATCATAAGCGGAGCCGGTCCCTTATCAAACAAATCATTGTTGTAATATGCAAAGTAGCCCACCTCGTGCTCCTTTGTATCCTTAAACATTCCTCTGTTATCGGAAGAAGTCTGCACGGTCACGCTGCCAGCCACTTCCGTCATATTCATTGCTTCAAAATCCGGCTCGATTTCCATGTTGCCGCACCACATCTTAAACTTGCGGACAAAGTTCTTAAAATCTGCCTTATACTCAGCCACATCCTTCACAAGAAGGTTGGTGCAGCCTTCAAATGCCTTATTGATTTCTGCGGAGTTACCTACGCTTAAAATACCGATATCCTTACGCTCTACCTGCGGCACCACGGAAAGTCTCTCCATGGAACACATAGCCGGAGTAATCTCCCCCGGTCCCCACAAATACTCGCCCTGCAGCGTCTTTAACAAATGCTTTGCCACATAGTCCGCGGAAGCACCCTAGCTGTAAATATCCGCTCTGAAAATAGCACCACGGATAAAGAATCCCTTGAACTCTCTCTTAAAGAAGTCGTGCTGCTCTACGATACCGTCCTCGTAACGCGGGTCCATCTTCACTTCCGCAATCAAAGAAGCATACAACTCCTCTGTAGCATTGGCCCAGCCGCCCTCACAGGTCGGATATACAAACAATACACCGCAATCCACTGCGGATGCCACTTCGGCAAGACCGCTCTTATTTGCAAACGCAATGGCCTCTTCCATGCTCTGTTTGTTTTCCTCAAACACCAGCAAAAGCGGTGCGCGGAAGGTGTAGTTATTTACCTGTCCGTCAATCTTCGTTGCCGGAAGATATTCCTTCAAATAAAACTTCTCATAGGTGTGTTCCCAATACTTTCCACCGTCAGCCAGCTTCGTGACTGCCGGACGCTCCATAATACCCATACAAAATACCTCCTGAATCCTTCTTTCTGTTCGTAGACAATGCCTTGCCTACAAGGAATATTTTACCACAAAGCACGGGCGGATTCAATCACTAATTTGAAATCTAATTTGCAGAACTCTTCTTACTTCCCCCTCTCCTTATAATCCCGCTCAATCTCTTCCTTCCAATTTGCTACCAACGCCTCGCTCAAATCTGCCGCAGAACACTTCCGTACACGGCTTACCGTTTCACTCAATACCCTGTAATTTACCGCAGTTCCTTCTTCGTCACACTGATAACGTACCGCCCGTTCCGGTGCAATGCCGAAGCGTCCGGCTTCCGCGACAGCATCCATATTGGCTCCCAAAAACAAAAACTCCCAACCGTATTTCTCCTTCTGCCGCTCCACCATTCTCTTTACCTTGTCATAGGTGTACCTGCGGCTGGCATTTTCCTGGCCGTCCGTGGTAATGATGAACAAGGTCTTCTCCGGCCGGTCCTCGGCTCTGGCATATTTGTGCACATTTCCGATGTGATGAATGGCACCGCCCACCGCATCCAAAAGCGCCGTACAGCCTCTTAAATAATAATCCTTTTCCGTCATCTCCGGCACCTTCGAAAGCGGTACCCTGTCATACAACACCTCCGTCTCATCATCAAAGAGCACCGTGGAAACGATTGCCTCATCCTTCTCTTTTTTCTGCTTTTTCATCATGGAATTATAGCCACCGATGGTGTCTGCCTCCAGCCCACTCATGGAACCGCTCCGGTCCAAAATAAATACAAGCTCCGTTAATCCTTTTCTCATACTCATTACCTCCGTTTATATAATGTTTTCTTGGTTCTGAGGTAACTATAATACAAAAAAGAAGAAAGAAGGTCGCCCTGCAGGCGACCCTGTTTTTATTCTCATAGAATCTTACTTACGCTATTCAATAAAACACTCTGCGCCGTGTTCCTCCAGCGCAATATCAATCTCAATCATGTCATACACGCCCTTCTCAATGAAGTAGGAAAAAATCACATCCCGCTTCTCGCAAGGCGACAGCGCATACCCTGCCCTGGCTAACAAATCCCGTGTCTCGTCTAAATTCAGCATTACGCCGATACACAACCGCATGGCGGTGGACTTGTCCGGATGATAGTCCGGATTTAACTTGATTTTGGAAAACAACTGCTTCGTAAGCAATGCCCGCTTATAGACATCCGCATTGGTCAGTCCTTTTGTCTCGATAAGATACATCAGGTATTCCTGAAAGGTATCCGACAGATGATCAAGCCGTTCTTTAATGGCCGATTCGCTCTCTTCGATGAAGGAGTCGTAGTCTTCCTCCGGCAACGCATTCACCATGGTCTTGCTTGTCTTTGGAAGATGTATCCTCCTTTCATAAGAAACACTTTCTATCGGTGCACTTATACATAAACTCCGCTCTTCTAATACCTCCCGGTACTCCTCATCCTCTTTTTCTTCCACATAATGCACATCGATGTAGGCCTCCAAATCCGGATATAGCTTCCGTCCAAGGCCGGTGGCCGCTTCATCAAATATCACCAGATACACCATCATCTCATGACTCAGCAGGAACGCATTAATTTCATCTAAGGCAATCCGCATCCCTTCTTCCTTCGGATAGCCGTAGCTTCCGGTGGCAATTAACGGAAACGCAATGCTCCGACATCCCGTTTCCTCCGCCAGACACAGGCTCTTCCGGTAGCAGGAGCGAAGCTTTGCCTCAGCTTCTTCCTCATCCCCCTGATAAAAGGGACTTACCGCATGGATAATGTACTTTGCCGGGAGATCAAAGCCCGGTGTTATAGCCACCTCTCCTTCCGCCAGTACGCCTATCTTCCTACGTTCTTCCAATAGCCGTTCCGCACCCGCTGCCAGATACACTGCCTTATCTGTCCCGGCGGAATACACCGGTTGTTCATTGGCCGTATTTACAATGACATCCACCTGCATCCGGGTGATGTCATTTCGAATGATTTTAAATGGCATAAGAAACCTCCTCTAACACCTCATCCAGTTCATTTGCATCACAGGAACAAACAAATGCTCCATCCACATATATTTCATAATGACCGTTAATGTTGCGTACTTCCATGATAACCTCTCCTTTCGAGTAAAAAAGAACCAAGATAATTTTTCTCTTATCTTGGTTCTTACTTTACATCATGTTAAGTACGATAAAACGGACTTTACCAGAACAAATCCATCAATTCCTGGGTTTCATCTTTTCCGGCACTGACAAAGCTCATAAGTACCATCGCATCATTCAGGTTGTGGAAGGTAAGAGTTACCACATAGATATCTACACCCATTGTTTTACATTTCATAACCATTACCGTACGTTCTTCTCCGCAGAAGGTTCTGGTTCCCTTCGTAAGAGAAGTAACATTCATTCCCATTGCCTCATAATTATCTATCAGATAATCCGAATTATCCAACATGAGGTCCACGCACTCTTCTTCGGTCATCTGTGCATAGGCAGCGAGTACCTCAGGCTCCACATACTGGAACATTACATCAATCGTCTTGGTATTATCCGGAGAAGCTGCGGAAAAATCCTGTATCTGATACCACTCATAATCTGT
>JAZNBY010000200.1:0-10999 GCA_045587325.1 Lachnospiraceae bacterium
GGAACCGATGAGATTTCTACTTTGGGTCGGGATTTTGAAGAGATGAGAGCCCATTTGAAGATAGAGATTGATAAAAGAATTCAGTATGAGGAAGATTTGCGGAATCTGATCGGGAATATTTCTCACGATTTGAAAACCCCGCTTACTACCATTAAGGGATATACGGAAGGTATGATGGACGGCGTGGCAGATACGCCGGAGAAACAGGAGAAATACCTGCGAACTATCCGAAGCAAGGCGGAAGATATGACCAGGATGGTGGAGGAACTGGCACTTTATACCAGGATTGACGGAAAGTCTTATCCGTATTATTTTGAACGGGTTCATCTGAAGGATTTCTTTGCGGATTGTATGGAAGAGGATGAACCGGAGTTGGAGCGGAAGCATATTTCCATCTCCCTGCAGGACAACCTGTCGGAGGATGATGAAGTATATGCGGACAGAGAGCAGTTAAAACGTATTGTCACGAATATTTTGGGGAACGCCGTAAAGTACTTGTCCAAAGAAAGCGGAGCGATTACCATAACGCTTTCGGAAGAACGGTCTTATGTACGGACAGAAATCAGTGACACAGGAATGGGAATTGCAAAAAAAGATTTACCGCACATTTTTGAGCGGTTTTACAGAGGGGATACTTCCAGAAATACGGGGAAAGGCGGTTCCGGTCTGGGTCTTGCGATTGTAAAACAGATTGTGGAAGACCATGGTGGGACAATACATGCCAGAAGCGAAGAAGGAAAAGGAACCACGATTTCGTTTACACTGTTAAAGGTGCGGAATGACGGCATTGAGCAGGAAGTGCCGAGGGTGGTCCGGAAGATAGGGGAAATAAAGAGATAACGCTTCGACAGAAGGAGGAAGTATGGCCAGATTATTGATTATTGAGGATGAAACGGCGATAGCGGAGCTGGAACGGGATTACCTGGAGCTTTCGGGTCACGAGGTGACCATTGCGGACGACGGAACAAAGGGAATGCAAAAGGCATTGGAGGAAAACTTTGATCTGGTGATTTTGGATTTGATGTTGCCGGGTTGTGATGGGTTTGAGATTTGTAAGGCCATCCGGGAAGCAAAGGATATTCCGGTATTAATGGTATCGGCGAAAAAGGATGAGGTAGACAAGATTCGAGGACTGGGTCTGGGGGCAGACGATTATATGACAAAGCCCTTCAGCCCGAGTGAACTGGTAGCCAGAGTCAAAGCGCACCTACAGCGGTATGAACGGCTGGTGGGCAGCGGCATCAGGGAAAATAAGGTTGTAGAAACTAGAGGTCTTCGAATCGATAAAACGGCCCGCAGAGTGTTTGTAAACGGAGAGGAAAAGCAGTTTACCACAAAGGAGTTTGATTTGCTTACGCATCTGGCAGAGAATCCGAACCGGGTGTTCTCAAAGGACGAGTTGTTTCGTGATATTTGGGACATGGATTCCGTCGGGGATATTGCCACGGTAACGGTGCATATCAAGAAGGTAAGAGAGAAAATAGAAACTGACACGTCCAACCCGCAATACATTGAGACCATATGGGGCGTGGGGTATCGGTTTAAGGCATAAAACGAGAAAAGCAATAGGAAAGGGGTTTATTATGAGAGAAGAGGAAGTTGTAGTAAAGAAAGAAAAGAGAACGCTGTTTGGAAAGTTATTTCATCTGGCAGTGGTGGCAGCCACTATATATGGTGCGGTAAAAGCAATTGCAGCATTTGTGCGCCGACTTACCCGTAAAGTAGAAGAGGACAACCCTTGGTGTGATAAAAAGCGGTATCTGGCCATCGGAAATGAAAAGAATCTTAATCTGTCCGGCGAAAAGGTGTCCTATGCGGAAGTTTACGGTGTAGGCGCAGCGGTACAGATGGATTTGTCGGAGGCAGAACTTTCACAGGTAACGGAGCTTTCCGTACGCATTCTTATGAGCGGTGTTATTTTGACGGTGCCGCCGATGGTACGGGTACAGGTGGAAAGCAGGCAGATGGCAAGCGGCGTTGTGAATCTTGTTCCGGCTTATGAGAATGAGGACCTTCCGCTTATTTATGTAACCGTAAACAGTTTGATGTCTGCGGTACGGATAAAAGTCAGAGAAGAGCAGATGTGATGACAGGCGGGAACACAGAGAAGGAATTCTTCACCGATTTTAAGGATATCCTGAAAAAAAGGTGTTTATGATAAATCTGAATACAAGGGATACGGTCCCGGTAATGAAGAAAGGAAGTAGAACTATGAAAAAGAAAGTAGCATTATTGTTTGCGGCAGTGCTGTTGATTGGCTTGGTGGCAGGTTGCAAAAAGGAAGAGAAGAAGGCGGAAACACCAAAGAAGGTAGATGTAAACATCGCTGCCTTGAAGGGCCCGACGGCGCTCGGTATGTTAAAGTTGATGGACGATGCGGAAAAGGGAGAAACCGCCAACAATTATAACTTTACTATTGCGGGTGCGGCAGATGAGATTACGGCAAGTGTGATTAAGGGAGATATTCCGATTGCCGCAGTTCCGTGTAATCTGGCTTCCGTATTATACAATAAGTCCCAGGGCGGAATTACCATGCTGGGAATCAATACATTAGGTGTACTCTATATCGTAGAGACAGGCGATACGATAAAGACGGTGGAAGATTTAGTGGGAAAGACCATCTATTCTACCGGAAAGGGAACTACACCGGAGTATACGTTAAACTGGCTGCTAAAGTCGGCAGGGATTGAAGAAACGGTGACGGTAGAGTATAAGTCCGAAGCAACAGAGGTGGCAGCAATCCTGTCCCAGACGCCGAATGCGGTGGCGATGCTTCCGCAGCCGTATGTAACCACGGTATTGAGCAACAACGAGCATGCACGGATTGCACTGGATGTGACGAAGGAATGGGAAACGTTAAACGAAGGCTCTACGGTAGTTACCGGTGTTGTGATTGCAAATACGAAGTTTTTAAATGAGAACCCGGATGTGGTAAATGCGTTTATGGAAGAGTATGTGGCATCTGCAGCTTATACTACGGAGAATGTGGAAGAGGCAGCGGCCTTGTCCGAGAAGTTTGATATTTTCAAGATTCCGGTGGCAAGAAAGGCCATTCCGTACTGTAACATTGTACTGATTGAAGGCGAAGAGATGAAGGCAAAGGCAAAGGCTTATTTGCAGGTGTTGTTTGACCAGAACCCGGCATCGGTAGGTGGTGCAATGCCGAAGGACGATTTCTTTTATGAAAGATAAGTAAGAAGAAAAAGATAGAAAGACCGCAGGGAAACCGGGCGGTCTTTTTTTGTTGTGGGATTCCGTTTTTTTTGTTATACTGAGAGCAAAAAAATAAAAATTATTGAAACCTTTTTCCGAGCCGACGTGTATTATAAGTGAAATGGGGGAGGAAAAACACATTTCGATGAAAGTGAGAGCGCGCTTATTACAATGAAAATAACAGAAGCTATATTTTTGGAAGTGTTTGAAAAATTTAAGAATACGGTGTATGCGGTTGCATTTAACTATGTAAGGAATGCGGACGATGCTGCGGACTTGGAGCAGGATGTATTTTTAAAGCTCCTTCGCTGCGAGACGGAGTTCGAAAGCGAAGACCACATAAAAGCATGGTTAATCCGGGTGTCCATTAACCTGTGCAAAAATCATTTACGAAGTAAAAGTCACTTGTCGGATTTGCCGTTATCGGAAGAGATTGCGGCAGCGGAAGAGGAAAGACAGGGAGATTTGTTTCGTTTTGTGCTTGCTTTGCCGGAAAAGTACAGGGTTCCTCTTCATTTGTTCTATTATGAAGACTACTCTGTCCGGCAAATTGCGAAAGTAACGGGCATTCCAGAGGCAACGGTAAAAGTCCGGTTAAAACGAGGCAGAGAAAAATTAGCAAAATCTTTGCGAAAGGAGGACTGGTTCTGATGAGTGTAAAGACGGAATACAAACAACAGGCGGATGCATTTTATAATGCAAGACACAGGGTAACTGCGGAAGAACTGCTTCTCCTGGCAAAGGAAAGAGAAGTAGCGGTTGAAAACCAAAACGAAGAAACGGGAGAAGTAATTGATTTTACAGAGAAACGAATCCGTAAGGCGGCTTGGAAGAAATTCCTTTCGGCAGCATGTATCGTGGTTGTAATCTCTCTGGCGACGGCAACCGTTACTTTGGCGGCAACCGGGAAATTGGGTGAACTGTTCCGTTATTTTTTCAAGGATGATACGACGGCGGACCTGGTTGAGGAAGGATATTTCTATGACATCAATCAATCTGCAACGGAAGGAATTTTTCGTGTGGATTTGGTGGCGGTTGCGGGAGATATCAATACACCGAAGCTGGTATTTGACGTATATGTGGACGATACAAACTTGACAAGTCTGAATGAACGCATTTATTTATCTGCTTATACGTTAGGTGTAGAGCAATACGAAAATGAACTGGATCACTATTCTACTTTTGAGGGATGGGGAGAGAAAGATGCAGAGATAGATAATTTATATCATGTGTCTATTGATGGTGCTTCGACATGGATCAGCCACGGAGAACCGGTGGTGGTTAGTGTCAGGGAGATTCGTTTTGAACACATGGCACAACCATATTATATGAATCTGGAGTACCGGTTTACTTTGCCGGCGGAGAGTTTGTATCCGGTTGTACAAACCTATTACGAGGGAAGTCGTTTTCCTTATGAGAAGGAAGATTACTATTTGAATTACGTGGAATACGGTGCGTATAATACCGGTTGCAGTTTTATGTTCCCGTACGATGGGGAATCTTTGGAGGGACAGTATACAACACGGGAGGACCTGGAGGCACTGCTTCAGATGCGATGGGATTCTTTCAAGGAGGGGCTTGTTCTTTTGGCAGATGGCGTGGAATACGGTCGTAATCCGGAGATGGATAGTGTAGGCTATATTGATACCGAAGGAATAGCAGGACCGACGGGATGGTTTCACGTGTGGGTGTATTTCCCGAAAATTGATGTTTCTGCAGCGAAAGAGATTTATTTGAAACATGGTGACTCCAAATTTCAGATTAAGTAAAGAGAGGAAAATCAGATGAGGAAAAAGGGTTTCATTTTATTTTTGTTGGCGGCAATGTTTGCTTTTGCAAGCTGTGGCAAGGAAGCGGCAGAAACCTCCGGACAGGGGGTGGAGACCCCGGCAGAGGGTCAGGGAACAGGAACACCGATACCGGGACAGGAGGAAGAGATCTCCGGCAGTGAGGGAAATGTACCGGGACAGACAGAGACGATCGCAACACCGGAACCGAAGCCGACAGCAACACCTGTACCGACAATGACACCGGAACGGATTGCTCTGGTTACCGAGTTGAGAGAAGTCTACAAGGATGAAGTATCCGCAAAAATAGTGGAGAAGGGCTACTTTTACGAGATAAACCAAGTTGCAGAGGATGAAAATTACCGGATTGAGTTTAAGGCGGTTACCGGTGATATGGAGAAGCCGAAGCTGGTAATGGATGTTACGGTAAAAGACGAAGTGTTGGCAGCAACTTATGACGAGATAAAGATATTTGTCCACACTTTGGGAGAAGACGCTTTTTCGAATGTAGAAAACCAATGGCCGAATGACGGTCACGGAATAAAGGATGCTACACAACCGAATCTGTTTCATGTAATTGCGAACGGAAATCCGTATTGGATGGCTGACGGAGACGCAGTTGTGGTGGATGTCTGTGGAATCAACTTTGAGGATACGGAATATTACGATTTTGAAATTGAACGGGAAATCAATACGAAGGAATTCCGGATTCAGGTGCCGAAATACGAATTCCATCCGATACCGAAGAAGGAATATACGGGATTGACATACAACCATAGAGGAACTGAGTTTTTCTTGGAGCAGGCGGTGTGTGGTCAGTATGTGACAGAACTGTTTATTGCTTCTTATGTAGATGCTGAGACCATAAAGGAATATCCGGGCGGCATTACCCAATATGAGGCAATGAAGCAACCGGAATGGACGGAATTTTATTCCGGCCTGACGTTAGAGGTAGACGGAACGGAGTATACGGTAAAGCAGGACGGATATTATATGTCCTTTTTCGAAACGGATAGTACGGAAGGGGCGTTTAAGGGAACTGGATATGCAGAGCTTTCAGGTTTTGATTATGTGGAAGCGTCCGAGGTGATTCTTTGGGCAGGGACTACGGGATATGATTTAAAGAGCGGTAGCAGTACTCCGTTAACGAGAGAGTTACCGCCTTCCTCTGAGAGTACAGAACTTTCTTCGGAGCAGAAGGAGTTGGCAGAATTGGTAAGAACCTATTATAAGGATGAAGTGTCGGCTTCTTTGATTGAGCAGGGCTATTATCGTATGGTAGATGAAAGTTTTAGCGACGATATTTTCCGGTTTGATTTTAAGGCAGTAATGGGGGACGAAGACAACTCCGTAATGGTGTTTGATGTATATGTGGATGATGCAGTGCTGGCGGCAACCTTTGATAAGATTTGTCTGAGGGTAGGTGCCTACAGAGAAGAATATTATGATGCTGAAGACTGGATCTGGAACTGTGAGGGATACGGCTACCGGAATGAGGAGGCAGGGAACCTTTATCACGTGGTGTTAAATGGTTGTGTATTCGGATATGCACCGGCTATGGTGGATATTTACCAGATCGGCTTTGACCAGGATACAAATCCGGATAATGGAATTCAGTGGTATAAGGTGAATCCGGTGGCAAAGCTTGTGGATGTGCCGATGGAGGTGTTTTGCTCGGTCCCTGAGATAAAGTACGACGAAAGTAGTATGTTGTTTACCTACGAGGGAAAGCAGTATGATTTGTGGCGGGTGAATTTTGGGAATTATGATACGGAACTTGAGTTTCATACTTATTTCGATGCGAAAGAAGTGCCGACAGAAGAATCTGCGTTATGGGAGTACCGGGAATCCATACAGGAGAATTGGTTAGGATTCTCCTCCACTCTTCGTCTGGTAGTAGATGGGGTGGAATATGCGGTTTTTGACGAAGAAGAGAAGCGAGGCTATGTATGGTTCGATGTGAGGGAAGGAGAGGACTTTTATCGAGGAAATGCAGTTCCGTACTTCCCGGCAGTGGACTTTTGGGAGGCATCGGAGATTCTGATAAAGTCGGGAGAGACGGTGTATAAGTTAAAGTAAACGGAAAGGTGAAACAGAATAGTGAAAAAGAGAGTATTCGTAGTATGCCTTATGTTGGTGGCCCTGTTTGCAGGATGTGGAAAAGAGACCGGGAAAAAGGCGGACGATGTAGTACAAGAGACAGAGCAGAAGGAGCCGGAAGCTATTGTGATGCTGGAACAGGAAGAAGCAGGACGATTCGGAATCACAATCAGAGATGAGTTCCATGGGTTTGATGCAAAAACAGGAATTACCGATTTTCAGAAGATTGAAAACAAAGTATATGTGTGTAAGAATGTGCTGGATGTAAGGTACTATGAGGAAGGAAGCAACGAGCCGCAGGACTTTGTCGTTGAGAGAGAGTTGGAATTCGGAGAATACGAATTTGATTTTGTAACCGCATTTTGGGTGAATCAGAACCGGCTGAAACGAACGAAAGACGGTACAATTGAATCTACGGTATTCCGAATTAATCGGGACTACCGCACCGAAGATGGACTTTGTGAAGAAAGTACCTATGCGCAAGCATTGGAGCATGGTTACCGGCCTTATATGCAGAATGAAGCGATCCGGGTGTTTGATCGTAACGGAGAAGCGGATTGGGAAGAAGCGGAACGCCTGGCAGAGCAGGCAATGCAGGAAAATTCTTTTGCATGTCTGAAGCACATAGAAGACCCGTTTTATGCCGCTATGGGGGATGTCTATAAGGTGCATTATATGTCGGATGATGTGGAAGCGTTTATGGGACAACTTGACTGGGGGTACAACCAGACGGCGAAGGATACGTTTATCGGCATGATTGCGCTGGCTATGGAAGTACAGAAAATACAAACCGGGGAAATTGATTGTTTTGTAATGTATGCGGTGTCTTTCTATAATGAAGAACAAAAGGGATTTTTGCCGTTGGAAATTCATGTTTTCACCAAGAAAGAGAATATAGAACAGTGGGATGAGAGTTGGGGAGTGAATATTCAGTAAGATAGAGATTGCGTGATAATACGGGGAACAGAGCGGGCTGTCGCATTTATCGGAATGCGGTAGCCCCTTCTTGCATTCCCGGGAGGGAGTGTGTTATACTTAGTAACGGAAAAAACAGAAGGGAGGGCCTCTTGTGGAGAAACAGACAAAGAAAAAACCAGCCGGGTGGATAAAGTCGGCAGCGGCTGTGATGTTTTGGATTGTGTTGTGGCAGGTGCTGGTGTTGTGGCTGGACTATAAGAGTGATATGCCGGCGGGAAATATATTGGTGGCCTCTCCTTTGGATACTATAAAGATGTTAGGAACCCTGATACGAACCAAAGAATTTTGGTCGGCGGTGGGTTATTCCTTTGTAAAAATCGCAGGCGGTTTTTTTCTTGCGCTTTTTGCCGGTGTGCTTTGCGCGGTGTTAGCTTCTGCTTCCGGTGTGATAAAGGCGTTATTGAATCCAATCCTTCGTTTGATTAAGGCGGTGCCGGTGGCCTCCTTTATTATTTTGGCATTGTTCTGGCTGTCTTCTTCTAAAAACTTATCCATCTTGATTTCCTTTTTGATGGTGCTTCCGGTGATTTATACCAATGTATTGCAGGGAATCGAGTCCACGGAGAAGGAATTGCTTGAGATGGCGACGGTATTCCGGATTCCTGTGGGGAAACGAATTCGCTATATTTATATTCCAGCGGTGATGCCGTATTTTGTATCTGCCTGTTCCGTGGGGCTCGGATTTTGCTTTAAATCCGGAATCGCAGCGGAGATCATCGGACTTCCGGACGGTTCTATCGGAGAACGGTTGTATGATGCAAAGCTGTACTTGCTGACGGAGGAGTTGTTTGCCTGGACGGTAGTAATCGTACTGATTAGTGTATTATT
This sequence comes from Lachnospiraceae bacterium, assembly GCA_045587325.1. Lineage (GTDB taxonomy): Bacteria > Bacillota > Clostridia > Lachnospirales > Lachnospiraceae > SIG307. The sequence goes on from JAZNBY010000200.1 coordinate 8,907, forward strand.
TGAAAAAGCGGTGATGCTTTTGGTAAAGGCTGTGGCAAGAGGTTTGGCCGGAAAGAAGGCGGCAGTGCCTGAGGGAGAGGCTGTGATGGAAGATGCGGCAGCGGGGCAAGAGATATCTCCGGAGAAAGCTTCGGAACCGGTAGCTGCGTATGCTGCATCGGAGAACCCGGATGACTATGGCTTATATGAAGTGACAAAAAGATTTGAAGATAAAACCGTACTGGAGCAGTTTTCTCTTTCCATTGGAGAAGGAGAAACGGTGGCGTTGATGGGTCCATCCGGTTGTGGAAAAAGTACGGCAGGGAAGCTCCTTTTGGGATTGTTGTCCCGGGATGAGGGAACGGTAAAACATCCGAAACAACTGGGTGCGGTATTTCAGGAAGATCGCCTGTGTAATGGATTTGATGCGGTGACCAACATTGCTATGGTAACCGGAGATAAAAAGGTGGCGCTGGAGGTCCTTACCAAGGTAGGGCTCACCGAAGTAGAGGGAAAGCCTGTGGAAGCTCTGTCCGGCGGCATGAAGCGCCGGGTGTCCATTGTAAGAGCGCTTTTGTCCGATGCCAAGCTTTTGGTACTGGATGAGCCTTTTACGGGTCTGGATGAAGAGAACAGGAAGCAGGTGCTTGGATTTGTAAAACAATACACAGTAGGACGAAGTGTCCTGTTGATTACCCATAACGCAGAAGTGGCGGCTACACTGGCTGACCGGACGGTATATATGGAGATGAGGTGACGGATATGGTAATTACAATGCCGAAACAGGTACGGCAGATTATAGATACTCTGCAGGCGCATGGATACGAGGCCTATGCGGTGGGAGGTTGTGTGCGGGATGCTATTTTGGGCAGAGAACCTCAGGACTGGGATATTACCACATCGGCACTTCCGGCCCAGGTAAAGTCGTTGTTCCGCCGGACGATTGATACGGGGATTGTGCACGGAACGGTAACGGTAATGCTGGATAAAATCGGTTTTGAGGTTACCACCTATCGCGTGGACGGGAAATACGAGGACGGAAGACATCCTACGGAAGTGTCCTTTACGGCAAGTCTTGCAGAAGATTTGAAGCGACGGGATTTTACTATTAATGCCATGGCCTATAATGAGACGGAAGGTCTGGTGGATTTGTTTGGCGGTGCGGAAGATTTGCAGAAGGGAATCATCCGGTGTGTGGGAGCAGCAAAGGAGCGGTTTTCCGAGGATGCCCTGCGGATTTTAAGGGCCTTTCGCTTTTCGGCCCAGTTGGATTTTTCCATTGAAGAGGAAACTCTGGCGGCAGCAAAGGAACTGGCAGGGACATTGAAAAAAATCAGTGCGGAACGGATTTATGCGGAGCTGATTAAACTTCTGATTTCCGACCATCCGGGACGCCTTTTGACGGCGTACGAATGTGATATTACGGAAGTGATTTTGCCGGAGTTTGATGCTATGTACGAAACACCACAGAATCATCCGGCCCATTATACCAACGTGGGGTTGCATACTCTGGATACCGTCAAGCTTGTAAAAAGGATGTCGGAGTATGGGGGAGAGACGGGATTTTCTACAGAGCAGTTCCGGCATTTGCGACTGGCAGCGTTGCTTCATGATGTGGGAAAGCCGGTATGCCATAGTACGGATGAGAAGGGAATCTCCCATTTTTACGGACATGGAGAAGAGGGGGCGGAGCTGGTGAAGAAGGTACTCCGCCGGTTAAAGGCGGACAATGCCACCATTGATACGGTATCACGCCTGGTAAAGTGGCATGATTATAAGCTCGTGCCGGAGGCTGCGCCGTTACGCCGTGCTATGCATAAAATAGGAGCAGACCTGTTCCCTCTGTTGTTTGAACTGCGACGGGGAGATTTGTTGGCCCATGCAGAGCCGTGTTGTACCGAAGGATTGGAACGTCTTAGGAAGGTATGGCAGGTGTTCTTGGAAATACAGAAGAGGGAAGAATGCACGTCCCTAAAGGACCTGGCGGTAAACGGAAGTGATTTGATTGCAGAAGGGTTCGCCCCGGGAAAAGAGCTAGGAGAACTGTTAGAGTACCTTCTGATGACGGTAATCGAGAACCCACAGTTGAATACAAAAGAGACGCTGTTGTTACA
>JAZNBY010000201.1:0-11518 GCA_045587325.1 Lachnospiraceae bacterium
TTCGGCTGCTTTTATCATAATGGCACATTCCATGCGCTTACGGAACAGTTTACATCCGTATTCGTAAATACCGGTAATATCTCCCGTAGCATGGTAGGCATTGGCAGCACATCCGCCGGAACAATACAGCTTTGCCCAACAATCTTTACACTCCGGTCTGGAATAGGCGTTACATCTGCGGAACTTCTCCTGCATGGTAACATTCTTTACTCCGTCCCATACATTTCCCATTAAATACTCTTCATCTCCCACAAACTGATGACACGGATATAAGTCACCCCACGGCGTTACAGCCATGTACTCCGTTCCCGAGCCGCATCCGGAGATACGCTTATAAATACACGGTCCATGGGACAAGTCGATCATATAGTGATAGAAGGTAAAGCCGCGTCCTTCCTTCTTACGCTTTATCATCTCCGTTGCCAACAGTTCGTACTGTTCAAACAACTTCGGCAAGTCTTCCTCGGTCAGTGCATAGGGATCCGTCGGTGCACATACCACCGGCTCCATACTAAGTTCCGTAAAACCGAGATCCGCCATATGGAATAAGTCGTTGGTAAAATCTACGTTATTATGAGTAAAAGTACCGCGCATATAATAGTCTTTTCCCCCACGGCTTTCCACAAACTTCTGGAACTTCGGAACGATGGTATCGTAACTGCCTTTTCCTTCATAGTTTTTACGCAGGCGGTCATGTATTTCCTTGCGTCCGTCCAGACTAAGTACCACATTGTGCATCTCTTTATTTGCAAATTCAATGACATCATCATCTACCAGCACACCGTTGGTAGTAAGGGTGAAGCGGAACTTCTTATTATAAATCGGCTCCTGGGTTCTTGCATAGGCTACCAATTGCTTCACCACGTCCCAGTTCATAAGCGGTTCTCCGCCAAAGAAGTCCACTTCCAGATTCGTTCTGGTGCCGGAATTGGCAATCAGGAAATCAAGGGCTTGCTTTCCTACTTCAAAAGACATCAAAGCACGTTCTCCCTGATATTTTCCCTGACTGGCAAAACAATAATTGCAGTTCAGATTACAGGTATGTGCCACATGAAGACAAAGTGCCTTAATCACGTTACTTCTGTTTTTCAGCACACCCGCTTTATCTGCATAAATATCCTTAGAAAAAAGCTGTCCGTCTGCTACCAATGCTTCCACATCCCGCAGACACGCACTTACCTCTTCCCCGGTCAATCCGATTTCACGGTATTTCTCTGTCATTAACGATACAATCTGTTCCGCCGGTGTGGTTTCGTACAATGCAATAATGTCATATGCCACTTCGTCTACCACATGAATGGAACCGCTGAATACATCAATCACAATATTATAGCCGTTCATTTTATACTGGTGTATCATAATTTCCTCCGTTCTCTTTGCCTTTCTGTTTTTCGTGAAGGCTGCACTTCGTGCCCCACTCACTCCGCGACTTCGTCGCTACGTCGTGGGCGCGTTCGCTTCTTCGCTCTGCTCGCAATCTACGCTTGCAGCAGAGCTCATCGCTCACTTTGCCTTCACGAAAAACGCCGAATTCCTTTTCCGGAATCCGGCGGTTCATTTCTTTTTTCAATGGAAATTAACGTTCACACGGCTGATTTGCAACGCCACAGGAAGTCTTACATGCGGACTGACAGGAAGTCTGGCACTCACCACATCCTCCATCTGCAAGGCTGGAAGCCAGGCTACGGGTATTTAACGTTCTGATACGGCTGTTTGTATTCTCACACGGCTGATTTGCAACACCGCAGGAAGTCTTACATGCGGACTGGCAGGAAGTCTGGCACTCACCGCATCCTCCATCGGTAAGACTGATGGTCAAATCTCTGGTATTTAATGTATTAATTCTGCTCATGCTTTTATACTCCTTTATGTTTATGTATTCTTCATCATTGCATCTATTATAGTCCAAAGGCAAGGAATTTGTCAACCGCAATGTTTCTATATTTCCATTTTTCCTCCTACGCTATAACAGAAAGAAAAAGTCCTTCCTTACAGGCTCCGCTCTTACGATGCAGGGTTACTCCCTGTTCTTTCTTCCGATTTACGTATGCAATGGTTTTTTCTGTGATCTCTTCCCCAGCTACCACTACCGGAATCCCCGGCGGATATGCCCAGACATGTTCTGCCGCTATGTGTCCGACTGCTTCCTCAATCGTATATTCTTTTTTGTTTGCTCTCATGGCATCTCCGATGGTCATCCTCATTCTGGGAGCGCTTTGTATTCCCAACTCTTTTATCTCCCCGGCATGACATCTTTCATCAATTTCCAATAAAGCTTCCGCCAAACGGTGCAATGACTCCTTCGTATCTCCCATTCCCGTCATGGCAATGGCATACTGTTCTGCCGCCATCTCAAGCTCAATCCGATATTCGTCCCGCAACAGTTCCGTCAGCCCTGTTCCGGTCAAATCGGTTCCCACGGTCCGAATCACAATTTTCCCGGAATCCCGGGCCGGATACCGCACAATCTCCTCCTGCACCACCGATAAGTTGCGCAATGCTTTCATCTTATCGTAAAACGCCTCCAATAATTGTTCCCACGTAAGTGCCAATTCTTCCGCCCGTTCTTCCAACATTCTGACGCACCCGTCAATGGAAGCCAGCAACAGATAGGACGGGCTGCTGGTCTGAAATACATTCACTGCCGCCTGCAGGTCTTCTTTTGAAATTATTTCACCGTTCCGATGCAATACGGCGGTCTGGGTCAGACAAGGCAATGTCTTGTGTAAGCTATGCACCACAAGATCCGCCCCACATTGTGTCGCCCCTTTCGGAAAATTACCGAATCCAAGATGGGCACCGTGGGCAGAGTCCACCAATACCGGAATCCCATATTTGTGTGCTACTTTGCAGATTCCTTCCACATCACTGATGATGCCCTCGTAGGTAGGGCTGGTGACGATAATCAAATCCACATCCGATGCCATCTCCAAAGTTTCTTCCACTGCTTCCGGAGTCATACATCCGTAGATTCCTGTATAAGGGTCCTGCTCCGGCTGCAAAAACACGCATTCTGCATTCACAAGTTGCACTCCGTTATACACGGATTTGTGACAATTCCGGGCCATAATTACTTTCCCGCCTTGAGGTACTGCCGCATAAATTCCCGCCAAAATTCCACAGGTGCTGCCGTTTACCAAAGGATATGCATCCTCACTGTTCCAAAGCCGGGCAATCCGTTCCTTTAACAGACGTAATACCCCTTCCGGCTCCGCCAGATTATCAAACCCCTCTACCTCTGTAATATCACACTCCGCACAAAGAGCTTCCAAATAGCCGGTATCCCCGGAAAGGCTTAAATTCCGTTTGTGTCCCGGCATATGCATAGGAAGCATGGACGTATTATATTTTTTTAATGCTTCAAACAATGTCTCTTTCATTTTCTTCCTTCTCATATTCAATCCGCAATTTCTGCAGTGCTCTTTTTTCAATTCTTGACACATAGCTTCTGCTGATGGAAAGCCGGTCCGCAATCTCCCGTTGGGTCAGCTCCCTTCCTCCCGTCAGGCCGTAACGAAGAGCAATAATCTCCTTCTCCCGCTCATCCAGGCACTGCAGGAGAAATCCGGGTAACACCGCCAGCTTTTCCTTCCGTTCCAGACGATCGGTATAATCTTCTTCCTCCGCTTCGATAATATCCAGTAACTGAATTGCATTCCCTTCCTTATCCGTCCCAATCGGGTCATACAAATACACTTCTTTGGCGGTCTTTTTCCCTGCCCTAAAAAACATAAGTAATTCATTTTCGATACATCTTGCCGCGTAGGTTCCCAGACGTATTCCTTTCAAAGAATCAAAGGTATCCACTGCCTTTATCAATCCGATTGTCCCGATGGAAATCAAATCATCATTGTCCGTCTCCGCCTGGGAATATTTTTTTACGATGTGGGCCACCAGACGCAGATTGTGTTCAATGAGTAAATCCCGGGCAGATTTATCCCCCTCACGGAATCGCACAAACAGTTCCTCTTCTTCTTTCGCATCAAGGGGTTTCGGAAAAAGTAGCACGGCACGCCTCCGGACCTTCTTTCTAACAACCTATGAAACGAAAACATGACCCGTGCCTGTCGCCCTGAAATTTTGTTTTCTCTTACGCTTCCCTTTTTATTCTAAGAATCGTAAGCGGCTTTGCCGGCTGATCCAGCGTTACATACAACATCTGCTGCGGGTGCGGACAACTGTCCATTGCATTTCCTTCCGTATCTGTGATGGACAGCACCTTTGCATAAGTACTTTCTCCGTCATAATGCATGACTTCCACCGTATCTCCCACATAGAACTTATTCCGTTGCTCCATGTAGAGGCGACCGTCTTCTGTCACTTCTACCGGGAAACCGAGATAGGTGTATTCCTTGTTATAATCATTATTATCGTACACCTGGGCATCGCTCCCTGGTGCCCCGAAGAAAAATCCCGTAGTATAGCTGCGATAGGTACACTTTGCTATCTCTTCCCTGTAGTACGGCAACCTCTCTCGATACTTCTCTTCACTCTCAAAAAAATCATCAATGGCCTGTCTGTAGGTACGGGCCACCGTTGCAACGTAAAGCGCCGTCTTCATACGCCCCTCTATTTTGAAACTGTCGATTCCTGCCGCCACCAGTTCCGGAATATGCTCAATCATGCACAAATCCTTAGAATTGAAAATATAAGTCCCTCTGTCGTTTTCAAAAACCGGCAGATACTCTCCCGGACGACTTTCTTCCATAATATAATATTTCCACCGGCACGGATGGGTACACGCTCCCAGATTTGCATCCCGTCCGGTAAAATAATTGCTGAGCAGACACCGTCCGGAATAGGAAATGCACATCGCTCCGTGGATGAACGTCTCTATTTCCAAATCCTCCGGAATATTCCGGCGAAGTTCCCCTATCTCTTCCATGGAAAGCTCTCTGGCGGATACCACACGCTTTGCGCCCAGGCGGTGCCAGAACCGGTAGGTCCGGTAATTCACATTATTGGCCTGCGTACTGATATGAAGCTCCATTTCCGGCAAAATCTCTTTTGCAATCTCAAACACACCCGGATCGGAAATAATCAATGCGTCCGGCGCCACTTCTTTTAATTCCGTAAAATAGCCTTCTACACCGGCCAAATCCCTGTTATGAGCCGTAATATTAGCGGTAACATACACTTTTACGCCATGGGCATGGGCATAGGCAATGCCCTCTATCATATCTTCCTTGGAAAAATTGTGGGCCTTTGCACGAAGTCCGTACATTTCTCCGCCGATATAAACCGCATCCGCTCCGTATTTTACTGCAATTTTTAAAACTTCCAGACTGCCTGCCGGAAGTAACAGCTCCGGCTTCTTTCTCTGCCTCATCGTCATCCCGTTATCCTCTCTTCACGCTTAAGGTCACTCCGTCTCCCACCGGAAGCACTACCGTTTCCAGTTCTTCCATATGCTTTAAGGTATACACATACTCCCGCATCCGCATATGTATGGTCCGTTCCCGTCGCGGAATCGAATACTTGGACTCCACAATGGTACCTTCCTGTAATACATTATCCGTAATCAATATGCCTCCTGTCGGCAACAGCTTCAGCAGATACGGCAGAAAATTCATATACTGTCCCTTTGCCGCATCCATGAAAATAAACGGATAGGATTCCCCCCGTTCCGCCAATTCCTTTAAAACATCCAATGCATCCCCGCACACAAGGGTAACATCCTCTGCCCGCGGAATTACTGCCAGGTTCTTTTTCGCTTCCCGTATCCGCATTTCTACCTTTTCAATGGTAGTAATCTTACAGTCCTTTGGCATATACTCGCTCATAAAAGCAGCGGAAAAACCTACGGCGCAGCCCACCTCCAAAATGCGCTCCGGTTTTAATAAGCATAAAAGGAAACGCAGTAACGACTGCGCTTCCTTTCTGATAATCGGCACTTCATCTGCCAATGCTCTCTGTTCTAACGTGTCCAGATATCCCGGCAAATCGCACTCCAATGCTTTAATATATTCCGATAATCGTTCGTTGATAATCATGATGTCTCCTCCGGTAGAGCCTTTGTCAAATCCGTAATCACACTTAATATTTCATCATAAGTCATGGAAGTATTTAACAGAAACGTTCCCTGCATGATTTTATACTCAAACAACTGTACCTTTAAATAAAATGTAGTCTTATTAACAACAAGCTTGTGCATATACAATTTTTCTGCCACATCCATGGTAGACTCACCTTCCGCAATGTGGATTTCCACATCACGGCCCGGTGCCTCCTCAACCACACGGTCTCCGAAAATCTGATAGGAAAACTCGTACACATTGGATGCAACATAATAAATGCCGAATGCAACAACGGCGTAGAATACCAAATTTAATATCGCGCCAAGAACATAACCTAAAATGTCAAGGGCCGCTTTCGTCTGTTGTGACTGTTTTGCCATACTTATGCATCTACCTCCATAATAATCGGAAGAATCATCGGGTTACGTTTCATCTTTTTCCAAAGGTACTCGCTTAAGGAGTCCTTCATGGTATTTTTAATCTTGCCCCAATCGGATACATTTTTCTCCATACACCGATCAAGCGCATCCATTACTACTTCTCTGGCCTCATCCAACAGGTTTTCCGACTCTCTCACGTAAACGAAACCGCGGGATACGATGTCCGGACCTGCCAAAATCTCGTTGGTATACTTTTGTAAGGTCAATACAATAATAATAAGACCATTCTCCGATAAATGCTGGCGGTCACGCAGTACGATATTCCCTACGTCACCTACACCAAGGCCGTCAACAAAAATGCCCTGCGCTTCTACCTTATCTACCACGGTACCCTTGTTCTCATCCAGTTCCAATACATCACCGGAAGATAAGATAAACACTCTGTCCTTATCCACTCCCATGCTCTGGGCCAGCTGTCCGTGGGTCACACGATGGTGATATTCGCCGTGAAGCGGAATAGCATATTTCGGTTTTGTTAAAGCGTAAATTAACTTTATCTCTTCCTGACAGGCATGACCGGATACGTGAGTATCCTGAGTGATAACCTTTGCACCCTTTCTGGTCAATTCATTAATAATCTTGGATACCTGTTTTTCGTTGCCAGGAATCGGATGAGAGCTTAAAATCACTGCATCTCCAGGCACAATGGATACTTTTCTGTGGGTGGAGTTTGCCATACGGGACAGTGCTGCCATGGCTTCTCCCTGGCTCCCCGTCGTAATGAGTACCAGCTTCTCGTCCGGATAATTCTTAATTTGCTCAATATCAATCATAATATTTTCCGGAATCTTGATATAACCCAATTCTTCAGCTGTAGAAATAATATTTACCATACTGCGGCCTTCAATTACCACCTTGCGGTCGTACTTCTCTGCCGTGTAAATAATCTGCTGTACACGGTCCACATTAGATGCAAAGGTAGCTACAATCAATCGATGATTCATATTTTCCGAGAAAATTGTATCGAAAGTCTTTGCCACCATACGCTCCGACATCGTAAATCCCGGACGTTCTACATTGGTAGAGTCAGCTAAAAGTGCCAACACACCCTTTTTCCCAAGTTCCGCAAACCGCTGTAAATCAATGGTATCGGAAAACATCGGCGTATAGTCTACTTTAAAGTCTCCGGTATGGACAATGGTGCCTACCGGTGTAAATATAGCCAGTGCTGCCGCATCCGCAATGCTGTGATTTACCCGGATGAACTCAATTCTGAAATCTCCCAGATTCACAGACTGCCCGTACTTAATTACCTTGCGTTTTGTTGTCTTTAATAACCCGTGCTCCTTTAACTTGTTATCAATAACACCTACCGTCAGCTTTGTAGCATAAACAGGCACATTGATTTCCTTCAGTACATAAGGCAGGGCACCGATATGGTCCTCGTGACCATGGGTAATTAAAAAGCCCTTTACCTTATCAATATTTTCCTTCAAATAAGAAATATCCGGTATTACCAGATCAATTCCCAGCATGTCATCCTCCGGGAATGCCAGTCCGCAGTCTACGATAATAATACTGTCCTCGTACTCGTATGCAGTAATGTTCATTCCGATCTGCTCAAGTCCGCCTAACGGAATAATACGAAGCTTCGGCTTTACCACCTGATCTTCTACATATACCGGTTCTTCATTCATTGCAGCAACCGCTGCTCTAATTCCTCTTCTTCTCAAAATTGCACCTCCGTTTTGGTGCATCGCAAAACAAAGCTTTCCGAAAGCCTTTCCTACTTTTCTTATCTCGCACGTTCCGATATCGTTTTCACCGAAACAAAAGACACTTCCAGCCCCGTCGTCTATCTTTACACATCAAAATAAAGACGCCCGGCTTTGGAGGTCATCTGTTCCTCTCCGACGCAATCTCCGTTCCTTTCTGTTTCACAATGCATCTATTCTTACTAAAATGATTCCCTAATCTAAAAAATACATTCACAATTTAGAAAACAAATTCCGTGTCTTCCAAAATTTCACCGAACAAATCGGCAACTGCCTTCAGTTCCTTCTCATCTTCCACGATTTCATAAATCGCCTCTGCTTCACCTTCCGCAGAAACGTCCTTTAAAATCAATGCTTCCTGCTCTTCATCCTCAATATCATCCAACACCAAAAGATAATCCGTGCCGTTAATACGGGTTTCTTCGATTACATGAAACTTAACTTCATCACCGTCTTCTGTTGTAAAAATAATGATATCCTGATTTCTTTCCATTTAGATTTCCTCTCCGATCTTGTTGTTCATCCGGTCCAAATAACTCTGTAAAATCAACACAGCCGCCAGTTTATCCACGACTTCCTTCTTCTTATTAAGGCCTGCTCCGCCCGCATCCAGCACGCGATGGGCTTCCACCGTCGTCAGACGCTCATCCTGAAGTACCACGGTAAGTCCCGTTCTTCTCTCCAGTGCCTGGGCAAACTCCTCTGCCTTTTTTGCACGCTCTCCAATGGTATTGTTTAAGTGCTTCGGATATCCTACCACAATCCGGTCCACTTCGTATTCCTTTACCAATTCTTCGATTCTCCGGTACGTCTTCCGAAGCTGAAGTTCCTGTTCTCTCCGAATAGTCTCTATCCCTTGTGCTGTCAGTAAAAGTGCATCACTGATTGCCACCCCTACTGTCGCTGCGCCAAAATCCAAGCCCATAATCCGCATGGTTCTACCTCTCTGTTATCTGCGAATCTTACAGCTCATACTTAATAAAATTCCGCAAAAGTTCTTCAATAATCTCATCTCGTTCCACTTTCATGATCATGCTTCTGGCATTCTCATGACTGGTAATGTAGGTAGGGTCCCCGGACATAATATATCCGACAATCTGATTTACCGGATTGTAGCCCTGCTCTGTCAATGCATGATGTACCGTAGCTAAAATCTCATGTACATCCGGTGCAATATTCTTCTCCACCTTAAAAAACTGTGTGTGATTCGTTTCCTGCATAGGTCTACACCCTCCTTCGTCTATCGTTCGTATCGCAATCTGACCCCATTATCACCATGATAATATATTTCAGAAAAAATTTCAATCCTTTTCCATATATTTTTCATGACCTGTCTTCCTGTCCGCTACGGCATACATATCCGTCCCAAAACACCGTCCTTGATTTTATCACCGGAAATCAGAACAGTTCTCGTTTCATTCGGTAATGGCATATCCTTTTGTACTTCCACAAATACCTTCGTATATCGCGTGGTATGTCCTACTGCATACTCGGTTCCGTCCTCTTCTACCCGTTCCTCAAACAAAACCTCCTCGGTGCGGTCCGTAAACCACGTCCCGTAGGCTTCCCGCAATGCCTTTTCCACACCTTCCAGCATATCACTGCGCTCTGTCTTTTTCTGCTCCGGTACCTGTCCCGCCATCTTATCCGCCACGGTTCCTGCCCGCCTGGAATACTTGAATATATGAATCTGGGCAAACCGGATATCCTCTACAAACCGGATTGTCTCTGCAAACTCCTCTTCGGTTTCTCCCGGAAATCCCACAATAATATCCGTTGTGATAGCCGGGTTTTCAAAAAAGCGTCGCAAATGCTCCACTGCATGTTTATACTCTGCAGCGGTATATTTACGATTCATACGCTTTAAGGTGGCATCACATCCGCTCTGCAGGGACAAATGGAAATGCGGACAAACCTTCGTCAGAGCGGATAACTCCTTTACAAAAGCCTCCGTCATAATGCGGGGTTCCAGAGACCCCAGACGAATACGCTCAATTCCGTCAATTTCCTGTACCTTCTTTATCAGAGCCAGCAAAGGTAACACCTTCTCTGTCTTATCTTCCTCACCGGATAAGGTTACATCAAATTCGGAAACATTGTCTTCTTTCTTCTTATCATTGCTCTTATCCAAGCCATAGGAAGACAGATGAATTCCCGTCAGTACCACCTCACGGTATCCTGCCTCGGAAAGACGCTTTATTTCATCAAGAATATCCTTTTCTGCTCTGGAGCGCACTCTTCCCCGCACATAAGGAATAATGCAATAACTGCAAAACTGGTTACAGCCGTCTTCGATTTTGATATAGGCTCTGGTCCGTTCCGTCACGGTCTCAATCGGCAACTCCTCGTAAGCACGTTCCTTACCGATATCCAAAAGTGCCAGAAGCTTTTCTTCCTTTTTTGTCAACGCTTCTGCCACAAGCTCCACGATTTTCGCTTTGTTGTTATTTCCTACCACCAGATCAATGCCTTCCTCTTGGGAAAGATAATCTCCGGCCGCCTGGGCATAACATCCTGCTGCCACAATCAGCGCTTCCGGATTTTTCTTTTTGGCACGATGCAACATCTGTCTGGATTTACGGTCCGCCATATTCGTTACGGAACAGGTATTTATAATATAAACATCCGCCTTTTTATCAAACTCGATTTCCCATGCTCCGGCTTTTTTAAATAACTCCCGCATGCCTTCCGTCTCATAAGAATTCACTTTACATCCCAGTGTCAAAAAAGCCACTGTCTTCCCTTTCATGACCGGATTCATAAGAAATCTTCCTTTCTCTCCCCGCGGAGTTTTCGTACATTTTTATACTTTTTAACGAAATTTACTAACTTTTTTATTGATTTTGTATATTGACATTTTTATCGGCAAACGATACTATATAGGTATAAAGATACTTTCTTTCATAAGTATCTCAACTATCAAAGAAGGAGGAGTAACACTATGAAGACTGTAAAAATTTCCTTAAATTCTATCGACAAGGTAAAGGCTTTTGTTAACGAAATCACCAAGTTTGATTCTGATTTCGATTTAGTTTCCGGAAGATACGTAATCGACGCAAAGTCCATCATGGGTATCTTCAGCTTGGATCTTTCTAAGCCGATCGATTTAAATGTACATGCTCAGGACAGCCTGGATGCAATCCTTGCTGCATTGGCACCGTACATCGTAGAGTAGTCGAAAATAAAGGTATTGTTACAAACGGGGAGGATACTGTAATGTATCCTCTTTTTGCGTGCAGACAAAGTGAGCATGCGAGTAGACTGCGTGAGCTCGCCCACAAGCAGCCACACAGTCATGCGAACCCGTCCCCGACCGAGTGGCTATGCCACGAGGTGGACTAGGTGC
>JAZNBY010000202.1:0-4283 GCA_045587325.1 Lachnospiraceae bacterium
AGCCCGACAAACAACGAAGAGATTATGACCATGGAGGAGTTAATCCAGCAGTTCGATTACACCCACATCAGCAAGTCTCCGGCAGTGTTTGATATGCAGAAGCTTCGCTGGATGAACGGCGAGTACTTAAAGCGTATGGACAATGAGAAGTTCTATGAGCTGGCACTTCCTTATGTAAATGAGGTAGTAACGAAGCCGTATGATAAGAAGGCAATTGCAGACCTTGTTAAGACCAGAATCGAGACCTTACTTGATATCGCTGGTCACATTGATTTCTTCGAGGAACTTCCGGAGTACGATACCGAAATGTACGTGCACAAGAAGATGAAAACCACGAAGGAGTCTTCCCTTGGCGTATTAAAGGATTTATTGCCGCGTCTTATGGAGCTTAATGATTACAGTGTTCCGGCAATCGAGGCACTTCTTATGGGCTACGTGCAGGAGAAGGAAATCAAGAACGGACAGGGCTTATGGCCGGTACGTACCGCAGTTTCCGGTAAGCAGATGACCCCGGGCGGAGCTTACGAGATTATGGCGATTCTCGGTAAGGATGAGAGCATCCGTCGTATCGAGAAGGCGATTGCGCTGTTGGAAAAGGAAGTACAGTAATATAGTTTGAAATGATACACCCTCGCAGGCTAGGCTTGTGGGGGTGTTTTGACAAACAACACGGAGGGGAGAATCTTATGCAATATCAAGAGTTTTTATCCATTTTATCGGTGGCAGAGAAGTTAAAGTGTAATACACGACATTCCGATACGTCCAGTGGCAGGCGGGAAAGCGTGGCAGAGCATAGTTGGCGCTTGGCTTTGATGGCAATGCTACTTGCGGATGAATTCCCGGATACAGACATCAACAAGGTGATACAGATGTGTCTGATTCATGATTTGGGTGAGGCTTTTACTGGAGATATTGCTACGTTTCTAAAAACGGATGCGGATTCCGAGAAAGAAGATATGGTTTACGAAGACTGGGTAGAAACCTTTCCGGAAGTACAGAAAAAGCAGTTTAAAGAGCTTCTTGAGGAAATGGGTGCATTACAGACGAAGGAAGCAAAGCTTTATAAGGCCCTGGATAAAATGGAAGCGGTAATCCAGCACAATGAGGCAGATATTTCATCCTGGCTTCCGTTGGAATACGATTTGCAGTTAACCTATGGCAGGTCGGAAGTGCAGTTTTCGGAGTACATGAAGGGACTGAAAGCCCATATTGATGCATGGACAAGAGAGAAGATTGAAAAGGGAGAAAGTTGTGACAGTGTAAAATCATAAGGAGGACTAGTCATGATTATACTGATAGCCGGTGCATCCCACACGGGAAAGACCGCTTTGGCGCAGAAACTACTGGAAAAATATCATTATCCGTATGTGTCCATCGATCATATAAAGATGGGTTTAATTCGCAGTGGACAGACCACATTGACACCGATGGATGATAAGGAATTAGTAGGTTATCTCTGGCCCATTGTGAGGGAGATGATTAAGACCGCTATTGAAAATAATCAGAACATGATTGTGGAGGGCTGCTATATTCCCTATGATTGGGAAGAAAGCTTTGATTCGGAGTATTTAAAGGAGATTCGATATCTTTGTCTTGTCATGAGTGAAACGTATATCCGGGCACATTTTGCGGAAATTAAGACGTTTGCAAGTGTGATTGAGGAACGGTTGGATGATTCGGATTATACCATGGAGACGGTGCTTCGGGACAATGCGGAGGTACTTTGTGAGTGTAAGAAGCACGGAGTACCATATGTGTTGATTGAGGATGATTACGAAAAAGAGATAGAACAATACATATCGATATGAGGAAAGGGAAGTAAAAATGAAAAAGATTTTATGCTCCACGGGAGCGATTATCGGACCAAAAAACGGAAGAGATTTCAGATTACTTAAGCCTTTGTCAAAGAAGCTGACCTGTGATGGGTTTGAGTTTATGATGTACTCAAGCTGGTATGAGTGCGTGGAAGAGATTAAGGCATTTTTGCAGGAAGCAAAGCTTTTTATTCCGGTGTTTCATTGCCAAAAGGGCATCGGAGAGGATATCAGCAAAGGCGGTCCGGAGGAACTTGCCGATGCATTCCGTCGCTTTGAAATTAACTGTGATTTGGCGAAGGCAATCGGTGCGGAGAAACTGGTATTACATTTATGGAGCGGACGTGCTTCGGATTCCAATTTTCAGAGTAATCTTGCAGCATATCCACGTTTGAAGGAAATGGCGGAATCCTATGGTCTTGTGCTCGGCATCGAGAACGTGGTATGCAATGTGGAGAACCCGATGAAGCATTTATGTGAGCTTCGGAAAGCGTATCCGGATATCCGCTTTGTGTTTGATACAAAGATGGCGGCATTCCATGAGGAACTGGAGCAGTTGTACGAGAAGGAATACGAGTGGCTTTGGAAGGATGGTCATATCTGCCATTATCATGTGAACGATTATAACGGAGGCTATATGGACTGGCTAAACTTACGGACGTTACGAATCGGACAGGGAAAGATTGATTTTGAACGATTCTTTGCGTTTATTCGTGAGATTGGCTATGAAGGGGATTATACCTTGGAAGCATCGACCTATGACGAAGAAGGTAACGTGGATGTGGAGCTGTTGAATCAGCAGTTTGCGTATGTCAGAGAGAAGATACAGTAGGAATAACCGGAGGTACCGATGATGATCAGAAAAGCAAAAGCAACGGATGCGGAGGATTTGAAGGTCTTATATTTTGAGTATTTGACCCAATATCCGCCGAAGGAAGAACAGAATATGACACAGTGGGCGGAGCTTCTTTCAAGGTTAGAGAAGGATGACCATATGTATTTATTGGTTGCGGAAGAGGATGGAAAGGCCGTATCATCCGTTCAGATGGCAATCATCGAAAGTTTGACCCACAATGTACGTCCCTTTGCTGTGATTGAGAATGTGGTGACACATGGGGATTACCGAAACAGAGGGTATGCGTCTGCGTTGCTTCAGAGGGCATCGGAGATTGCGAAGGATAAAAACTGCTATAAGGTGTTTTTGGAAACCGGTTCCAATAAAGAGAGTACCTTGAACTTTTACCGGAACAATGGGTTTGCCATTGATGAGAAGCATTCTTGTTTGAAGAAATTGTAGGGAGAATATATGAGTAGAATACTTTGCTCTACGGGAGCAATCATCGGGAAACCGTCTGCAGACAATTTTGCTTTGTTAAAGCAACTTTCGAAGGAGCTTTCCTGCGACGGTTATGAGTTCATTATTGAGTTTCATATGTATGAAGCCGGGTATGAGGATGTGGAGGAACAGAAATGTCATTTGAAGGAACTAAATCTTTGTATTCCGGTGGTACATTGTGATAAAATGGTAGGAGAATATATCAGTATCGGTGGACCGGAGCAGACGGCGGAGGCTTATCGTTTGTTTGAGGTTAACTGTGATTTTGCAAAGGAGATTGGGGCGGAAAAGCTTGTACTTCATTTGTGGGGCGGCAGAGCTTCTGACGGGCAGATACAGAATAATATTTCGGCGTATCCGCGTCTGCAGGAGATAGCGGTGCAGTACGGGTTGGACTTGCTGGTGGAGAACGTGGTTTGCAACAGGTTGAACCCGATGAAACATTTAAAGGAACTGCTGGAGACATACCCGGACATTCACTTTTTGTTTGATACAAAGATGGCGGCATTCCACGAGGAACTGGAGCAGTTGTATAAGGGGGAAAATGACTGGCTCTGGAAGGAAGGTCACATTTGTCACTACCACGTAAATGATTATGCCGGAGGCTATATGGATTGGGCGAATTTGTCTGCGTTGCCGGTGGGGACAGGTAAACTTGATTTTGAACGGTTCTTTGGATTTTTGAGAAGTATCGGATACGACGGAGACTTTACCACGGAGGGCGTAGCCTTTGATGAAGAAGGAAATGTGGATGTGGAGTTGTTAAACCGACAGTTTGACTATATTAGGGAGAAGATGAATATGTAGATATTCGGAACTATAATGTATTATAGTTCCGAATTACACACGAGAATCTACAGGAGTAGAATACTTAAAAAGGAGGAACCACCATGTCATCACAAATGCAAAAGGGTAATTTTCTGTTGGATGTACAAAAGGAAGACAATAAGAATGCAAGGCCTCGTATTATCAAAGAATACAGGACGGTGAAGGAGTACTATCCGTGGGGAGTTCTTACGATTCCTGCTATTTTTCCTATCATTGGTTTTATTCCGTTGTATAAATCTGTGACCGCCTTTTTAAAGCCATTTTGGCTGGGTGGATTTTTCTTTTTGTTTCTTTGGTTGGCCTTT
>JAZNBY010000203.1:0-10676 GCA_045587325.1 Lachnospiraceae bacterium
CATACCAAGGAACTTGACAAAAATATCTGCCGTGGCTTTGGCATCATCCACCGCCCGATGGTGATTTTCCAAAGAAACACCCAACTCCCTTGCCACCACATCCAGCTTATACTTACTTAATCCCGGAAGTAATGCTCTGGCAAGTCCTACCGTATCAATGACCGTAAAATCATAGGTAAGTCCCAAACGCTCCGAATTCACACGGATAAAGCCCGTATCAAAGGATGCATTGTGAGCCACTAACGTACATCCTTTACAAAACTCCAAAAACTCCGGTAAAATCAGATCAATCTCAGGGGAATCCATCACCATGGAATCTTTAATCCCTGTCAGTTCTTCGATTCGTGGCGGAATCGGCACCTTCGGATTCACAAAAGTGGAATACCGGTCCGTAATTTTGCCGTTTTCAACCTTTACCGCACCAATCTCAATAATTTTATCCCGTTCTGCACCAAAGCCCGTGGTCTCAATATCAAACACAACAAAACCGCTGTCCAGGGCCTGTCCTTTACTGTCTCGCACCGGTTCCAGCACATCATCTACCAGATATGCCTCCACACCGTAGATAATCTTGAAATCCTTGGCCCGTTGCATCTTTTCTTCATCATCTTTATAATCCTTCGGATTGATGGCGTGGTTTGCTTCCGGGAAGGCCTGTACTACACCGTGGTCCGTAATGGCCACCGCCGGCATGCCCCACTCAAAAGCAGTCTTAACAAGCACCTTCGGGTCCACCACCGCATCCATGTCACTCATTTTCGTATGGGCATGCAGTTCGATACGCTTCCGTTCGGAGGTATCCATACGCTTCTTTGTAAAGTCCTTAATATTCTTCATGCCGTAAATCACACCTACGGATACTTCCTTTTCGTAGGTATCGAACATTACCTGTCCCTTCAATAGCACAAATTTACCTTCCTTTAACTTTCCCCGAAGGACGTCCGCCTCTTCTTTTTTCACAAAAATCTTTGCGCCGATGGAATTGGTAAAATCCGTAATCTGGAACATAAATAACAGTTTTTCATTCCGAAGTTCCCGTTCCTCAAACTTAATAATCTTACCTCGGATTACATAATCTCCGAATCCCTCATCAATATCGGAAATCGGACTGAGTTCCCCGTCAAACGGCTTGCCGTAGAAAATATCCGGATCTTCCGGAAGCTTTTTCTTCGGAGTGAAATTGGAATTTCGTTCGAATTTCTTAAAATCGGCTTTTCCGCCCTTTTCCTCTCCCTTTTGACCACCGGAAGCTTTATTGCCGCTTTTATCTGCAGAAGCTTCCTTCACTTTATTGGAAACGCTGGCATTACCTCCGCTTGCCTCTCCCGTAACATTTTCTGTCGCTGCTACAGCATCCTCTGCTTCGTTGTCCTCCTCCTTTGCCGCAGGCATCACACCCATACTGCGAAGTTTATCCTTAGAATAAAACTCGTACCCCGGTTTCTCCGGCACAGACTCCTCTTTCTCTTCTTTCACAAACACATTGATTACCCGGAGCGGCACTTCAAAGCGTGACAAAAAGAGCTCCTCAATGCAGCTCTTTACTTCCTCTCCCATATGACGATTGATAAATGTATCCTCTGATGTTACATGAAGCTCTGTACCGGTAACAGAACACTCTGCCCCATTTAAAAAGCTCACATATAAATGACTTTTTTCTGCCAGTTCTTCCCAGATGGATGCCCTGTAATGTTCCCAAATTGACTCCGGTGTGTACTGTGCAGACAGGCGATAATGCTCCGCTACCGTAGCATGTTTGTCCATTCCTGCAAAAAACTGCTGGTTCAACACCCGTTCCAGCTGCCGCAAACTGCTATAAGAAAGAAGACGTTCGCTTTCGATATGTACCTTCACTTCCCCGGATTGTCTGGACGCGGAAAGTTTTAACACCTCTGTCTCCTCAAATATCCGTTGTAACTCTTCCGGAGCATGAACCGAATCAAACACCTCATACAACTTCATATGACTCAATCTCCTCCTTTAAGGCCGACAAAAGCTCGGATTCCGGCACCTTACGGACAATTTCGCCCTTCCGGAACACAAGACCTTCCCCGTTGCCTCCCGCAATTCCTAAATCTGCTTCTTTTGCTTCTCCCGGGCCGTTTACCGCACAGCCCATGACTGCCACCTTAATCGGCAGGTCATAACCTGCCACCATACGTTCCACCTGCTCCGCCAGACCGATCAGATCAATCTTTGTTCTGCCACAGGTCGGGCAGGACACTACTTCAATTCCTCCGGTACGAAGTCCCAGAGTCTTTAAAATCAGTTTCGCACTGACAATTTCTTCCACCGGATTTGCCGTTAAGGACACACGGATGGTATCGCCGATGCCCCGGGATAAAATCATCCCCAAACCAAGGGCAGACTTAATATTACCTGCCCGGACCGTTCCTGCTTCCGTAATCCCTACATGAAGCGGATACTCTGTCTTCTTTGCAATGAGCTCATGAGCCTTTACACACATCAAAACATCGGAGGACTTGATACTGATGACAATATCATGAAAGTCAAATTGCTCTAACATTGCCACTTTATCCAGTGCACTCTCTACAATGCCTTCTGCGGTAACGCCGCCATACTTCTCAATGAGATTACGCTCCAGGGAACCGCTATTTACTCCTACACGAATCGGAACCCCGTACCTTTTCGCAGTTTCCGCTACTGCCTGTACCCGGTCCATGGAACCGATATTGCCCGGATTGATACGGATTTTATCCGCACCGTTCTCAATAGCTGCAATGGCCAGCCGATAGTCAAAATGGATATCCGCTACTAACGGAATCGTAATCTGCTTTTTGATTTCGGAAAAGGCCTTTGCTGCTTCCATGGTCGGTACCGCACAACGGATAATGTCACAGCCAGCTTCCGTAAGCTCTTTAATCTGCGCTACGGTGGCTGCCACGTCCTCTGTTTTGGTATTTGTCATGGACTGGATGGCAATCGGCATTCCTCCGCCGATGGTAACCGTACCGATCTTGATTCTTTTCGTATGCATCCGGTCCATATGACACCTCCCATTACATATCTGTCTGCTCAAATTTTAAAAGCAATATAATTCAAAACTACTTAAAAAATACATTTTTTATATCATTAAAAGTCAAAAATACCATCAAAAGAAGTAAAATTATCATTCCGATGAAATGAATCATACCTTCTTTTTCACGATCCACAGGCTTTCCTCTGACTACTTCGATGGCACAGAACAACAGCTTTCCACCATCCAATGCCGGAATCGGCAGAAGGTTCATTACTCCAAGGTTTGCACTTAACAGTACGGTAATGTACAACATATTTAAAACGATTTCCCTTATTCCGTACTCTGCCGATACTTCATAGGTATCACCGATGACATCCACAATAGCAATCGCACTGCCTACTTCGTTGGATTTCAGCTGACCGGTAAACAGTTTCACAAGACCGCGTCCGGTTTCAACAATCCAAAACTTTACCTCGGAAAAAGAATACCGTATGGTTTCCCATGCATTGGCTTTCTCTAGCGTCATATTCGGAACAAATCCCAAAGTGTATCCGGAAGAGGAAAACTTCGGTGTGACTTCTACACTTTGTTCTATACCATCTCTCATATATGTCACTTTTACCTGCTCCGCCGTTAACGGGAAGTGATCAAATAAGGACATCAGCTGTCCGCTATTTTCCACTCTGGTATCATTGATACCTACAATAATATCACCTTTCTTAATACCTGCCGCATCCATCGGATACCCTGCTGTTACCTCAAGTACCTCCGCAGGTGCGGTATCGGTAGCTGAATAAGAAAATCCCAGCATATACTTATCGTAAGCTTCCGGCACAATTTTGATCTTCATTTTCTCGCCATTCCGCTTCACCGTAAGTACCACCGACTCTTCGGTCACTCCGTGATAAGCAAAATAACTGTCCACTTCTTTTCCAAAATTGATATTGGTTCCGTTGATTTCCGTAATCACGTCCCCTTCCATCAGACCGGCTTTTGCCGCAGGACCGTTTGCCTCGACAGATGCCACTCTCGGTGCATCAAATCCTGACATACCGATAATCACAATGGAAAGAATGAATGCCAAAATAAAATTAAAGCCAGGTCCGGCAAACAATACGGAAATGCGTTGCCATACACCTTTGGAGTAAAAAGACTTATCGCTTTTCATATTTTGGTCTTCATTTTCGCCCAGCATCATACAAGCGCCACCGATTGGCAGAAGCCGTACGGAAAACTGGGTGCCGAAGGCCTTAAATCCACACAAACGCGGTCCCATACCGATGGAAAAATCCACCACTTCGATTCCATGCATTCTGGCGAAAATAAAATGCCCCAGTTCATGAATCAATATAATGAGTCCAAATATTAAAATAGCTACTACGATTTTCATGTTGCCTCCATCCTGCGTATTTAACGCAATTGCTCCCTTATATACTCATACGTTTCGTTTTCCGTAGAAAGAACTTCATCTAAGGTAGGACATGAAATAATCTTGTGGGCATCCATGGCCCGTTCAATCAACTCTGTAATCTGAATATAACTGATCTCATGTCCCAAAAACAGTGCAACTGCCAATTCATTTGCGGCATTGTACACCGTAGGAAGACTTCCTCCCGCAGAAAATGCATCATACGCCAGTGCAAGTGCACGGAAGGTATCCGTATCCGGCCTATAAAACTCGATTTTCTGCAACGCAAAAAAATCAAGACGGGCACCGGATAATGCTACCCGGTCCGGATAGGTAAGCGCATACTGAATCGGAAGTTTCATATCCGGTGTCCCAAGCTGGGCTAACACCGCTCCGTCATCAAACTGTACCATAGAGTGAATGATGCTCTTTGGCTGCACCACCACTTCGATTTGCTCCGGCTTTAAGGAAAACAGCCATCCCGCTTCCATTACCTCAAGACCTTTGTTGACCAAGGTGGAAGAATCGATGGTAATCTTCTTTCCCATGGCCCAATTCGGATGCTTTAAGGCTTGTTCTACTGTGATAGAACCAAGTTCTTCCTTCTTCTTTCCAAAGAACGGACCTCCGGACGCCGTTAAAAGCAGCTTCTCTACCGTCTGACTGCCGGCTCCCTGCAAACACTGAAAAACAGCCGAATGTTCAGAATCCACCGGAAGCAATTTTACATGATATTGTTCCACCAACGGCATAATAATATGCCCCGCCGTTACAAGAGTCTCTTTATTTGCAAGGGCAATGTCTTTTCCTGCCTTTATAGCTGCAATGGTGGGTAAAATACCAATCATCCCTACCACTGCATTTAGCGTTAGGTCTGCGGAAGCTTCCGTAGCACAGGCTACCAGGCCGTCCATACCACATACTACTTCTGTAGTATGTGCTCCTCTGGCATTCAGTCTGCGCTTTAATTCCAGCGCATCCTCTTCTTTCTTCAGGCTGGCTACCTTCGGACAAAACTCCAGTATCTGTTCCTCCAGTGCATCCACACTGTATCCCGCCGCCAGAGCCACGATTTCAAATTCATTACTTCTTTCTCTTACAATCTCCAATGTCTGGGTTCCGATAGACCCCGTAGAACCAAGAACCGCTATTCGTTTCATGCCATTCTCCATTCACAACTAAAACGCAACAATCTGCACGATACTATACACCAACGGTGCAGTAAAAATAATACTGTCAAAACGATCCAAAATACCGCCGTGTCCCGGAATCAGTTTCCCGTAATCCTTTATCTCATACTGACGCTTCATAGCAGATGCCGCCAAATCACCGATTTGGGACACCACAGAAGCAACCAAGCCTATCACTGCAAAAACAACAACAGATACCGTGACACCCTCCATGAAATGATTCAGACAGGCCGCATAGATTCCTGCGATGAGTGCGGTACCCAGAGCACCGCCCACGCATCCTTCCACAGACTTTTTCGGGCTTAATACCGGAAATGCTTTGTGCTTTCCAAGCAAACATCCGAAGCAGTACGCACAGGTATCCGAGCCCCAGGTTCCGATGAACACGAGCCACAGAAGCAACATACCGTTTTCTTCCACTCTGATTCGATACAAAAAGGATAACAATACTGCCACATAAAAGAAACCGGTACAGGCTGCAAATGCATCCTTTGCCTCATACTTCGGATAACGTACCACATAGATGCCCATGAAAAGTACCAGGGCAATAATCGGCACCAAATCTGCAAGCTGTGGTTTATTCACCAAAAGCAACACATCTAACCCAACGGTAGACAGTAAAGCTACTACATGAAGCGGGCTTTTATGCAATCCTACCATACGATAGAACTCAAACACACCGATTAATGAAATAAGGGCTACCAGTCCCCAAAACACCGATCCTCCCACAATTCCTGTAGAAATCACGATCGCTAATAAGACTATACCGCTTAACAGTCTTGTAATAAACATAGTTCCTCCGTTCCAAGCTCCGGCTTACTTATTCTCCAAACCGCCGAATCTTCTGTTTCTGCTTCCGTAATACTCTATTGCTTCTTTTAATGCCTTTTTATCGAAATCCGGCCACAATACATCCGTAAAATAAAACTCGGAATAAGCCGACTGCCACATGAGGAAATTGGACAATCTCTGTTCCCCACTGGTACGGATAATCAAATCCGGATCCGGGATTCCTGCCGTATCCAGGGATGTTCCGATGTCCTCAAGAGACAAGTCATCCACAGTCTTTCCCTCTGCCTGAAGCTTCTTTGCCGCACGTTTTACTGCACGCAACACTTCATCTCTTCCGCCATAATTTAACGCTATCTGAAATTGAAGTCCGGTGTTGACAGACGACACCTCCTCCAATCGATTGATCGAAGTTATCATATCTTCCGGCAATACCGAAATATCGCCGATAATGCGAACCCGCATATTGTTCTCTGCACATTGCTTGATTGCATCCTTTAAATAATTCCGTAGAATCTTCATTAATGCATCAATCTCTTCCTTTGGTCTGGACCAGTTCTCCGTAGAAAAAGCATATACTGTCAAATACTTCACACCAAACTTCCATGCTTCTTCACAAATCTTACGAACGGCCCTACTTCCCTGGGAATGACCCACATTCCGAGGCATTCCGCGTTTCTTTGCCCATCTTCCGTTTCCGTCCATAATAATCGCAATATGCTCCGGAATCTTTTCCATCATCCTACCTCTTTACTCTTTTTTAGATTGAAAATAACAAACTCAAAAAGAAAAAGGGTGTCTACGGCTTACATCCCAACGGCTCAACCGGGACACCCTCATGTCCATTTGTTTCTTTCTCCCCTGCGTCCAACAGGAACACAGTCAAACTTAAATTGTCAAAATCTCTGCGGACTTGTTGTCGGTCATCTTATCAACCTCAGCAACAAACTTATCCGTCATCTTCTGGATTTCATCCTCGATGGTCTTCTGCTCATCCTCGGAAATCTCGTTGGCCTTTGCAGCCTTCTTGATTGCATCGTTTGCATCACGACGCACGTTACGGATTGCAACCTTTGCATTCTCAGACTTCTTCTTAACATCCTTAACCAATTCCTTACGTCTGTCCTCGGTAAGCTCCGGGAATACAAGGCGGATTACCTTACCATCGTTGCTCGGGGTAAGACCTAAATCAGAAGCTAAAATCATCTTTTCGATTTCCTTAATCATCTTTGCTTGCCACGGCTGAATCTGGATGATTCTTGCCTCCGGAACGGAAACGTTTGCAACAGCCTGAATCGCGGACGGGGTTCCGTAATAATCCACTTTAATCTTGTCAAGCACATGCGGATTGGCACGACCTGCACGGATAGTGGTAAATTCTTCTGCCAATGCTTCAACAGACTTCTGCATCTTTGCTTCAAACGGTACTACTCTTTCATTCATTGTTTTGTTCTCCTTCTTTTATGGTATCAAAGACCGATGTCGGCCCTCTACGCTCATTACGGGGTAACGGTGGTGCCGATCGGCTCACCCTTTGCCGCCTTTACAATGCTGTTCTCTTCGTTTAAGGAAAAGATAAACGTCGGAACCTTATGTTCCATACACATAACCGTTGCGGTCATGTCCAGAATCTTTAACTTACGTTCCAATACTTCTGCATAAGAAATGGTATCAAAACGCTTCGCATTCGGATTCTCCTTCGGATCACTGTCATACACACCATCAACCGCACGAGCCATAAGGATAACATCCGTCTCAAGCTCGATGGCGCGAAGAGAGGTCGCCGTATCGGTGGAAAACAACGGATGACCCGTACCTCCTGCCAAAAATACAACCTTTCCTGCGTTCAAATCCGCTACTGCTTTATCCTTTGAAAAAAGTTCGGTAAAACTGCCGCATGCAAACGGAGTGTAAATAGCGGTATCCATACCACAGAACCGGAAAATTTCGGAAACATAAATACAATTCATTACCGTTGCAAGGCAACCGATATGATCTGCCTTAATACGGTCAATGGTCTCGGAACTTCTTCCGCGCCAGAAATTGCCGCCGCCGATGACAACCGCCACCTGAATCCCTGCATCTACCATTTCCTTTACCTGCTTTCCTACCGCAACACAGGTTGCCTCGTCAAAGCCGGTCTTCTTATCTCCGGCGAGTGCTTCGCCGCTTAACTTTAATAAAACTCTTTTATATGCCATAATTTCCTCGTGTCCTATTCAAAAATATTGTCAATTTCAACAGATGCATATGCCAGGGAACAGAAACCTTCAAGCACAGCTCCGTTGTTCATCTGTACAGACTTTGCCTTTACATTACCCTTGATGATTGCGGTAGAATCAATAACAACCGGTCCCTTCACATCGATTTCACCCTTTACAGCGCCTGCTATAACACCGGAGGAAGCGGTAATATCACCGATCACAACCGTACCGCGCCCGATCTTAACACTGCCTTCGCTGGTAATGTTACCTTCCAGACGGTCGGTATTTACATATACTTCCGCAGCCATGGCATTACCGGTTACCTTACCGGAAATGGTCAGCTTTCCGAGACACTCGATGTCACCGTTGATGGTACCCATCACATCCAGGGAACAATCGGAGATAATGCTACCGTTGATGGTGGTGCCCTTGGTAATTACGGTTACGCCTTCCGGATCCACCACTGCACGTTCCTGTATTTCCGGCTTTTCTTCCGCCGGAGCAGCTTCCTCTGCCGGCTCTTCCGCAACCGCTTCGGTTCCTTCTTCCGGTGCCTCTTCCGTATCTGCTGCAACAAGGGAATCATCTTCCATCAGACTGCCCAAAAGCTCCATATCCACATCGTCCTGTTCCTCTTCGGAAACATCCGTGAATAAATCATCTTTGGTGTTTAACTCTTCGTTCTGTAAATCGTTCTCTTTTACATCCTTAAAAATACTCATGAAAACTCCTTTCTTTTGCATAACCTTTATAGTAATTTTAATTCCTTCTCTTAATTATCCTAAAACCTCATGCAACTGCTATCAGGTATTCAGGTACTTCTGTAATGTCTTTCTGACTGCGCCTTCTCCAGCAATCATTTCACAAAACATAGTCTCAATCCGTTCGGAAAGCCCTACCTCGCACAAATCCACCGCAAACAAGGTCTTATTCTGAAGCACCGGCTTTAACTGGCCGGAATAGCTTGCCGTATTGCCAAACTCCACTGTCGCAAGCGCCTTCTGAATATCCGCCGCCGTCGGATCCGGACTAAGTTCCATCGGTGCGCCCGTATCATATACACCCATCAGATAACGGAGCCAGCCAGCAATTGCAAGCGGAATATACACCAAATCCGTAATCTTTAAGGTATCGCTTGCCAGATAAGACTTCATAGTCTCCCCAAACCGAATCGGCACTTTAAGGCCCGTATCCGTAGCAATACGCTGTGGCATATCCGGAATAAACGGATTCGGCAGACGTTCCTCGATGACTTCCTTGATAAAGACTCTCGGAGAAAGAATCTTCGGGTCAACCACCACCGGCATACCCTCGTCGTATCCGATTTTCTCCACTAGGAGCTTTAAATCCGTATCCTGCATTTCATCCGCAATCTTGGTATAACCAAGCAGGCAACCATATACTGCCAATGCGGTATGCAGGGGATTCAAACAAGTCGTTACCTTCATACGCTCCGTATTGTTTACGGTATCCCGATCCGTCATATACACGCCCGCCTCTTCCAAAGCAGGTCTGCCGTTCGGGAACTTATCCTCTACCACCAGATATTGCGGAATCTCCGCATTTACAAACGGTGCAATGTACGTATTTCTCGATGTCACCACCGGAGCCATATCCGCTACGCCAAGCTTACCCAGAGCCTGTTCTACGCTCTCTGCCGGGCGCGGTGTAATCTTATCAATCATGGACCATGGGAATGCTACCTTATCCTCATCGGAAAGATACTCCACAAACTCCTTGGTCACAAATCCACGCTTCTCCCATTCCTTTGCAATGGTAAGCACGGAAGTCATAAGCTTCTCTCCGTTATGACTGCAGTTATCCATACTTACTAACGCAAGCTTATGGGCTCCCGCATTAAAACGCTTCCACATCAGTGCCGTCACCACACTCATGGCATGGGTAGCCGCCTCCGGACCATTCAAGTCGGATCGTAGCCATGTCGTTCTGTGAGCCAAGGAGTTGAACCAAATCCTTGTCTTCCTAAGACCGCTTGGCCTCCGACTTTACTTACTAACGCAAGCTTATGGGCTCCCGCATTAAAACGCTTCCACATCAGTGCCGTCACCACACTCATGGCATGGGTAGCCGCCTCCGGACCATTC
>JAZNBY010000204.1:0-13128 GCA_045587325.1 Lachnospiraceae bacterium
CAACAAGCTCTTTGGCGGCTCACGCAAAGCGTTGTTCTCTGCCCTCGTCGAGGATGAAAAGCTCACGGAGGACGAGATCTCTGCCCTGCGCAAGCTGATCGACAAGGAGTAAAGCTATGCTCGGTGAGATTTTCTATTGGATCTTCAATATGAGCATCGCCGCCTCTCTCTGTGGCTTGGTCGTCCTCCCGATCCATCGGATCAAGCGAATCCCCCGACGGGTGTCGGTATGGCTGTGGCTAATCCCCTTCATCCGTATGTGCGTCCCCGTGGGCATTTCGGGTAAATACGGACTGATGTCCCTCATCTCGCGGTTCACCACCAAGACAGTCACTATATACCTCATCACGGATGACACCGCTTTTACCATGATGAATTCCGTCATGGGTGCCAACGGGTATTTCCCCATCACCTACAAGGTGGATCTGTTGGAGGACGTCTTTAAGGTCGGCGGGTGGGTGTGGGTCACCGTCGGCGCGGCATTGGTTTTGGCCTTTGGGATCATCTACGCCGTCACTCTGCGTGAGGTCAAAGAAGCAACCCACTTGTGGGACAACGTCTATTTATCGGACAAGATCCGAGTGCCTGCAGTGTACGGCATCGTTAGGCCCAGGATCGTCCTGCCCCGTGCATATGACGAAAAAGAGCTGTCCTACATCCTTCTTCACGAGCGAACTCACATCAAGCGCGGAGATAATCTCCTTCGGACGGTGGCCTTTTTTCTCGTCTGCATCCACTGGTTCAATCCCCTCTGTTGGCTCTTTTTAAAGCGGCTCTGCACCGACATGGAGCTCGCCTGCGACGAGGCCGTTATTGCGAGGTGTGATGAGGGACAGAGAAGGGCCTACGCTCACACCCTCGTTTCCTCGGTGGAAAAGGCCAACGTGTTTGCCTCGACCTTCGGCGGCGCCAAGATCCGTTTGCGTATTGAAAATATCCTGTCCTACAAAAAGATGACGGCTGTCTCCCTCGTCGGCTTCACCGCGCTGCTTGCCGTGATCGCTTACATTTTGCTGACCAATGCAGCATAGAAAGGAGCTTATCATGAAAAACAAGCTGTTCAGAAATTACTATCTGCTGTCCCTGCTGGGCGTCCTGCTGGCATCCTTCTACCCCATTTGGATGGGCATTTCGGTAGCCGTAGACATGGCTCGCTACGGGACGGTCTACGCCGTAAACTACCCCAAGTACATCATCCCCTATACCCCCATCGCTTTGGCCGTCATCGTGGGCGTGGCCATCCTGCCCCTGCTCGTAAGAAGAATGAAAAAATTCTCCCTACTGACCGGCTCCGCCGTCTCGGTAGCGGTGTTCTTCGGGGCAGAATTGTTTCTCGAAAGAGCGGTCATCGTGACCAAGACCTTTACCGAGACCATATGGGTGGATGCCAAGCTGGAAAGCTGGCAGATGTATATGTGCTATGTGTCGCCGGCGCAATTTGAAACAAGACAGTGGCGTGCCATCGATGTATTAATCGGGGAATACAGTCCTACCTTTAAAATTCACTTTTATTTGATCTCTGTTGTTTTGATTTTGACGATTGTAAGTTGCCTGTATGGGTTCGGACAGATGATTCTGTCGGGAAATCGGAAGAAACAAAAGGCACTGACGGTACAGGCAGTATGTACCTCACTGTTTCTGGGACTTTGTATTTTTGCGTGTTTTACGGCATTTTTCAGGGATGGTGAACTGACCGTTTCTTTGTTGTCTGCCTTCCTGATGTGTTTGTTCTTCCTAGTGTTGGGAGTGACGGTAGGGACATATGCCGGGTCTTTCCTTTTGGGAAAAAGAAAGCGTATTGCGGTGGCAGTGCCGGCAGTTGTGGGTGCGGTCACGACGTTGGCTATGTATGTGGGCGAGATGTTCTTGCTGAGCGGTCATTTGTATCGGTTCGGGGACAACTTTTTCTGTAAAGGGCTTCCGGGCATTGTACTGGCGCCGGTGGATATTGTGATTGTTTTGCTTGCAGGGGGTGTAAGCGGTATTATTTGCCATTTGTTAAATAAAAAAACGAACTTAGGTTAATTTTAATTGCTTATTGTTCCGCCCCGTTGTATAATGAGAATATGAATATATGAAGAACCCTTGCTGACATACGGCAAGGGTTCTTCATACGGGACGGAGGTAAGGTATGGCACAGAATGTGATGATAACGGGAACCGGAAGAAGCTATGCATTGGGCTATAATATGGTGCTTCGCTATTTGGAATGTGGCGACACGGTAATAGCCACGGTGCGGAAAGAATCGGAAGACCTTTTGAAGCTCCAGGAGACTTATGGAGACCGGTTGTACATAGTGACAATGGACATCGGCAGTACCGAGTCCGTGCGTCAGGCTGCGAAGGATGTGGCAGAGCAGTTTGACTGCGTTGATTTGTTGATTAACAATGCGGTGACGGTTTCGCCGGACTGTGACAAAGATTTTTTTGACGTAAACTTGGACTACATTGCCCGTACGGTGGATGTAACTGCGGTAGGGCCATTGCGGGTGATTCAGGCATTTTATCCGTTGCTTGCAAAGAGTGAGAAGACCGCACTGGTCATCAATATTTCTTCCGAGGCGGGCAGCATCGGTCGTTGTTACCGTACCAATCTGGTGGACTACGGCATGGCGAAGGCTGCGTTAAACATGGGAACCATGAATCTGGTCAATGTGTTTAAGAATGACGACACGATTAACTTCTTCTGCGTGCATCCGGGGTGGATTCGTACCGACGGCAGACCGGACAACAAGGCACCGCTTTCTTCCTATGATGCGGCGGAGATTTTGCGGAAGCTGTTTGAGGAAAAACGGGAGGACAAAACGGGACCGCGGTTTATTACAAACGAAGGAAAAGAGTATCCGTTTTAGTTTTTGAAAAAGGACAAAGGAGACTGTACCATGATTTATACATCTTTTCAGGATAAGAAGCTTTCCCTACTGGGATTTGGCGGCATGCGTCTGCCGGTAAATGCGGACGGGACAATCGATGAACCTCAGGTAAAGGAAATGACCCGGTATGCCATGGAGCACGGGGTAAATTATTACGACACCGCCTGGCCGTATCACAACGGCGACTCGGAACGGGTCATGGGACGGATTTTATCGGAGTACCCGCGGGATAGCTATTACCTTGCCACAAAGTACCCGGGCCATCAGATTTTAAGTACCGGTTATAATCCGGCGGAGATTTTTGAGGAGCAGTTAAAGAAGTGCGGTGTGGACTATTTTGACTTTTATTTGTTGCACAACGTATATGAGAAGTCCATGGAAACGTATCTGGACCCGCAGTGGGGCATCATTGATTATTTTAAGGAACAGAAACGCCTGGGACGGATTAAGCATTTAGGCTTCAGTACCCACGCAGAGGTAAAGGGCCTTAAGGAGTTCCTTGATGTGTGCGGTGCTGATATGGAATTTTGCCAGATTCAGTTGAATTACCTGGATTGGACGTTACAGGACGCGAAGGAAAAGTACGATCTTCTTACGGAGCGTGGGATTCCGGTGTGGGTAATGGAACCGGTTCGTGGCGGTAAGCTTGCCAATCTTTCCGAAGAGGATGCGGCAAAGTTAAAGGAGTATCGGCCGGAGGTATCTACGGCTTCCTGGTGCTTCCGTTTCTTACAGGAACTGCCGAATGTGAAAATGGTATTAAGCGGTATGTCGGATGAGGTTCAGATGCATGACAATGTGGCTACCTTTGAGGAGAGAAAGCCGTTATCCGAGGAAGAGATGAAAACGTTGTTGGGGATTGCGGAAGGCATGATGGATTCCGTGCCGTGTACCGGATGCCGTTATTGTTGCGATGGCTGTCCGATGGGACTGGATATTCCGGGATTTATACATACCTATAATGAGCTTCGTACGGCGCCGTCCATGAATGCCGGAATGCGGATTGAGTTTATGGCGGAATCCGAACGTCCGTCGGCTTGTATCGGGTGTGGGGCATGTAGCGCGATTTGCCCACAGAATATCGATATCCCGGCGGCTCTTGCCGACCTTAGTGACCGACTTGCAAAGCGGGTAAGCTGGACAGAGATTTGCAGACAGAGGGAAGAAGCATCGAAGAAGAGATAGGAAAACACAATAGTAACATGGGATGCATAAGACCCTGAGGAAAGGACTGTCACATCAACGGATGAGGCAGTTCTTTTTTGTTTATAAAAATATTGTCGTGTTGATAAAAAATGTAGACAATACATTGACGTAAGTCATTATTTGGTGTAAAATTTAATAAGGGTTTCGAATGAGAAAGAATTTACAGAAAATGGGGGTACGAGGTATTTACAAGGAGGTAAGGGATGCAAGCAGAACCGGTTCGTGATGAGAAACGTTATATAGAGTTGGATAAGATGACCGGCCTCTATACCGGGAATACTTTTTTTGTGGAAGTTGATGCGTTTAAGGCACGGATTACGGAAGGCTCCTATTGTATGGCAGCAATCGATTTGGAGCATTTCCGCGTATTTAATAAACTGTACGGACGCGACCAAGGTAATTGCCTTTTGATGAATATTGCAGGTTTTTTAAAGGAGTTCCGGAGACGCTGTGACGGTGTGGTCGGTTATCTTGGGGGAGATAACTTTGGTGTCTTCATGCCTTATGATGAAGCCTGGATCTGTGAACTTCAAAGAGGCGTTTCCGCGGAAGTGGAAGTGTTTAACAATACGGTGGGCTTTTTGCCTGCGTTCGGTATTTATAAGATTGAGGATATGACGGTGCCTGCAGGGACCATGTATGACCGCGCTACCATTGCCATGGCACATGTGGTAGGAAATTATCAGGTAAGACTCTGTGAATATAACCAGGATATGGAGGAAAAGGTAGAAGAGGAAATCCGTATTTTGGCAGAAGTACAGGAAGGTCTGAAAAAGGATGAGTTTGTTTTCTACATACAGCCACAGTGCGATATCGCAACCGGAAAAATCGTAGGAGGAGAGTCTCTGGTTCGCTGGAAGCATAGTACGAAAGGAATGATTCCTCCGGGGGTATTTATTCCTGTATTGGAGAGAAACGGATTTATTGCGGATCTGGATCGTTGTGTTTGGGATAAGGTGTGCCGTTGGCTGAGAGAATGGTTGGATAAAGGGTATGAACCGGTGCCGATTTCCATCAACATTTCCAGAATCGATATTTTCTCCATGGATGTTCCGGCCTATTTGCAGGAACTGATGGTAAAATATGATTTGTCACCGAAATATTTAAAAGTGGAATTGACGGAGAGCGCCTATTCGGAAAGCAACGATAAAATTTTCTGTACGATACAGCAACTCAGAAATCAGGATTTTCTTGTAATGATGGACGATTTCGGAAGCGGTTATTCGTCTTTGAATATGTTAAAAAGTGTAGCTGTGGACGTCCTGAAGTTGGATATGCGTTTCCTTGATATTGATGAGCAGGAGGAAGAGAAGGGCATCGGTATTTTGGAATCGGTGGTCAATATGGCACGACAGATGCGGTTGCCGATTGTGGTAGAAGGCGTAGAGACTTTGAAACAGGAGAACTTTTTGCTTAAGATGGGATGCCGGTATACCCAGGGGTATTATTATTACAAGCCGATGCCGGTGGAAGAGTTTGAGAAGCTGATTTCCGATGAAAGCAGGTTGGACCTGAACGGAATTTGGTGCCGGCAGATGGAGTCCATGCATGCGAGAGAGTTTTTGGACAACAACCTGTTTACCGATACCATGGTAAACAATATTCTCGGTGCAGCGGCGTTTTATGATATGTATGAAAATAATATCGAGATTACCCGTGTAAACGAGCAGTATTATCAGCTGGCTGGTATTTCATCCGCAGCGGAAGCGGAGTATTCCAAGAAAATCGGAAATCATGTACGAGACGATGACAGACATGTCCTGTTTTCTATATTCTCCAATGCCTATGAGAACGGCAGTAACGGAGGCCAGGGTTATATTCATTTTGTGCGCACGGATGGTAAGGTGCTTTGGGTGTATATGCGTGTGTTCTTCTTGAGAGAACGGGACGGTCATAAGATGTTTTATGCTTCTTTGACGGATATGACAGCTATGCAGGAGAAAAAGAAAGAAGCTGTGTTTGTGGAGCAGGAAGTAGAGGAGTGGACCGAGAAACAGAAGGAACGGATTGAAAAATATTACGATAATATGCCGTGCGGATGTGCCATAGGAAAGCTGGAGCTGGATGCGGACGGAAAACCGGTGAGATATGAAGCATTGTATGCTAATCCGGAATTGGGACGCCTGTGCGGAGGAAATCTGCAACGTTTGCAATATTTGATGGAAAAACTGTTTTTGCACAACGGCGGAGATCCGTTAGATAAAATATATCGTGCGGCTTATCTGGGGGAAGTGACGGAATATTTCGGTTATGATGCGGTAACGAATCGTTATATTCAAATGACCTTTGGCCAGTACAGCTACGGGTATGCCGGTTGTCTGATACAGGATGTGACGAAGTTCCAGGTTTACAAGAGTACCATGCGTGAGATATTAAAAACTTATCGCGAAGTTTATTTTGTACATTTGCAGGAGAATCACTGTCGTATGGTGTACCCGGACGAGAACCAGCTTATGGAGCGCGGGAACTATATGGAACTGATTAACCGTCATTTCGGAACCGGAAGGATTGTGTCTTATGACGAAGCGAATGTGCGGAAGTTCCTTTCGCTGGAAAATCTACGCAGTGCCTTGGCAAAACAGGATACGGTAGAATACAAATATCGCAGAAACATGGATGGTGTCGGCGAGGAATGGTGTCTGACTACATTCCAGATTTTTGAAAGGGAAGACGGGATTCCGAAAACAGCTATCATGACGATTCGCAGTATTGAAACGCTTATGAGAGAGCGTAAAATGCACAGACGATATAGTATGGGACAGGTGCTTGCCAACATGTCCGATGGCTTCTTCATTTATAATGCATCTTCGGATGAAAAGATACTGTATGCGAACCCGCCGGTGTTAAAGCTATTTGAATGTGACACCATGGACGAGTTCAGAGAGTTTACGGAAAATTCCTTTAGCGGAATGGTGCATCCGGAGGATGTAAACCGTGTGGAAAAGGAGATTGAACAACAGATCAAACAAACGGATAAGAAGATGGATTTCATACGATATCGAATCTTGACTAAGACCGGAAAAGTGCGCTGGATTGATGATTGCGGTCATCTGGACAGTGACTCTCAGGCAGACAGCCAGTTGTTCTACGTATTCATTTCCGACATTACGGATACGATTACCGAGGAAGAAAAAGAGCGGTTGTTGCGTCTGAATGAGTATTATCGGGAGCGGGATTAAACGAAATAAGTAAAAAGCAGAGGAGACTGTACTTGAGGAGACTCGGGTACGGTCTTTTTTTGTGTGCAGGCAAAGTGAGCATTGAGCGGATGTTACAAGCTTGCTTGCATAAGACGGCGAAATGCGAATGCACCCACGACTGAACGACGAAGTTGCGAGGACTCCGCCTGGGGACGTTTTTCTATAAAAGCTCGATATTAGTGTATTTGTACCCAAAATCAAGTGCATATCCGGAAAATGAGAAAATCTACATGCTTTTTAGAGAGTCATTTTCTGTAGAATTGTATTTTGGGGCGGATTGTAGAAAATGCAGAAGCAATATTGGGTATAAACTGCTGCCTTAATAGGATTTGTAGAAAAAAGTGCAACCAGGAGGTCTTCAAAGTGCTTTTTGAGTGGGATTGACAATGGTTTTTGGGTATAGATGGGGCAAATAGCATGGTTCATAGAAAATCCGCTCTATCTGTATTTTTGGAACGGCAGGAAGAGAAAACAGGAGTTTAAAAAATTACATTACGTTTTACATTACGGACAGAAGGATAGGGGGATTATACAAAAAGAATAAATATACAAAAATGTGGAATTGTTATTGACAATTATGCAATGAGAATGTATAATTATGCTAATTCGAAGGAAGTGTGGAACGGATTTCTTGAATTTGTGAATGCGGTAAAGGGAATGTATAAGCTTGCAATCTGGAGTCTGCAAAAGCAGTGGGAATGAGGCCGGTTTTGCTCAACAGCAGGAAAGTGAACTATGAGGGGACGGCAGCGGTGGCAGAAAACTTTGAAGAGGTAGCTAAAAGATTTTTGGGATAATCTTTGGAAAACGGGATAAGGAGGGAAAAGAATGGAAAAGGAAAGTTTGTTTTATGAGAAATTAAGTTTCAATACGCACCCATGTCTTTCGGAGGAGGAATACGACGGATGGTTGCTGCGGTTCGCCAACGGATATACAAAGCGTGCCAATTCGGTAAGTGTGGTGGGCGCATCCAACATACCGCTTGCGGAAAAGGTTACATATTGCGAGAAGGTGTATAAAGAGCAGGGGGTGCCGGTGGTGTTTAAGATTGCACCAATGGCGCTGGAAGTGGATAAGCTACTGGCGGAACAAGGGTATGCAGCGATAGATAAAACCAATGTAATGACGATGGATTTGACAGGAGAAAGTGTAACGATGGAAACGGGGACAAAGACTTTTAAGGAAGCAACAGCCAAAGTTTCCGACCTAAGCAATGTGTCCGTTACCATTGAAGATAAGTTTTCCGAAGCCTGGCAGTATTATTATTTCACCTTTAACAAGGTGGCACCGACATCGGTACCTACGGCAAAAAAGATGCAGGCGAAAATCACAAATCCTGTACTGTGTGCCACGGTGTATGCAGATAAAAAAGCTGTGGCCTGC
Organism: Lachnospiraceae bacterium; assembly: GCA_045587325.1. Taxonomy (GTDB): domain Bacteria; phylum Bacillota; class Clostridia; order Lachnospirales; family Lachnospiraceae; genus SIG307. Next base: position 8,662 of record JAZNBY010000204.1, read on the forward strand.
GGTCTGGGTGTCATGGAACAGGGATGCGTTGGCTTACTTGATATTGTGGTGAAAGAGGAGTACAGAGGCTGCGGGTTCGGAACGGTGCTTTGTAAGGCATTGTTGGAAAAAGGCAAGGAATGCGGAGCAGCTACGGGATATTTGCAGGTGGTAGATTCTAATACAGTGGCAAAGAGGTTGTATAAAAGCTTGGGCTTTAAAGATATATACAGTTATTGGTATCGGGTGAAAAAGTAAGTCGAACTCAATGGGATATTTGACACTATGGGGGATTTGCCGGAGGGCGATATTGACAATCATGCAAGACGGATGTATAATTATGAAACCAAAAGAAAAGGAGACCCGACTATGAAAACAAAGGTATTTATCGACGGAAGTGAAGGAACCACAGGACTCAGAATTTTTGAGCGTTTTCAGAATCGTGACGATATTGAGATAATGAAGATTGACCCGGAATTAAGAAAAGATCCGGAAGAGAGAAAGAAAATGATTAATGCATCCGATGTAACCTTTTTGTGTTTGCCGGATGCTGCTGCAAAGGAAGCGGTTTCTTTTGTGGAGAATGAGAATACGGTAATTATTGATGCTTCTACCGCACATCGTACGGAAGAAGGCTGGGCATATGGCTTCCCGGAATTGTCTCCGGAGCACAGAGAGAAGATTAAGAAGGGCAAGCGCATTGCGGTGCCGGGGTGCTATGCATCCGGTTTTGTATCTTTGGTATACCCGCTTGTAAAGGGTGGCATCCTGCCGAAGGAGTATCCGGTAAGTTGCTTTGCGCTGTCCGGCTACAGCGGAGCAGGCAAGAAGACCATTGCCGTGTACGAGAGTGAGGACCGTCCGACAGAGCTTGGTTCCGGTCGTGTGTATGCCCTGACCCAGCAGCACAAGCACTTAAAGGAGATGAAGGCCATTACCGGCATTGACCGTACGCCATTGTTCTCTCCGGTGATTGACGATTACTACAGCGGAATGGTGGTAACCATCCAGTTGTATGCGGATATGCTTACGAAAAAGGAGACCCCGGAGAGTCTGCTTGCGTACTATGCAGACTACTATAAGGGAGAGCAGTTTATCAAAGTAGCGGCTGCAGATGACGAAGTGGCAGCCAGCGGATTCCTTGCAGGAAACGGTTTGTCCGGTTGGGACGGCATGAAGATTTATGTGACCGGTAATGAAGAGCGTATCGTAGTTTCCGCACAGTTTGACAACCTGGGTAAGGGGGCATCCGGCGCAGCAATCCAGTGTCTGAATGCACATCTGGGATGTGACGAGGCGAAAGGCCTGAATTTATAATTCATGAAATAAAAAGCTGCCGCTTTACGGTGAGACAATGGCGTACTCACAATCGTAAAGCGGCAGTTTTTTGCGCTATAGAAAAGAGGGATAAGTTATTTCGTGACATCCAAAAAAGCTGCGCAGAAGATGGCCGGAGAGTTCCAGTAGATGGTGATCTCGTTTAGGGAGTAACATTCCCAACGGTCTACATAGCACTTCATCGGCGGAGTGCCTTCCGGAATCAGCTGCTTGGCTACCGGGTCGGTCCAGTTGCTGCCGTTGGCACCACCGGAAACAAAACCCGGAATGGTCTCGTCGATGCCGTCGGAAGCCGGAACCCGGTTGTGCGGGTTACAAAAAGCATTTTCACCTACGCCGGTAACATAGCTGTAATCGGTAGCATTGACGCCGAGAAGATAATCCATCTGGCGAACAACGCCGGTATAGTATTCTTCCTTTTCGGTCAAGCGATATGCGGTGCCAAACAGCATACCGCGATTCAAAACCCCAAGATTGCTTCCCCAACCATATTCTTTCATACCAAGAGCTACACCGTAACCGCAGGCATTGCTGACTTCTAACAGGCGGTCTGCTTCTTTGTACAAAAGTTTTTTATATGCGTCACGGAATTCCTGCTCGGCAGGAGAAATCCTGTGTCCGTCGGAATCTGTCGAAGGATTTCCGGCAAGAGAAGCATTCGTTGTAAGTTCATCTTCCAAAAGTGCCCAGCCGGCAAAACCGCTGATGTCTGCCCAACCGAATTGAATCGGATTTGGGTGTTCGTCAAAGAAGGAACGTGCCTTTTCCAAATAGGTTTCTTCGCCGGTGGATCGATATAATTCCATGGAAGCCCACATACGCTCGTCAATGTCGGAACGGTCACCGTATCCGCCGGTACCGCATTCTTTGATGTGCTCAAATAAAAATTCCGGATTCTGTTCCAGCCACTCGTAGGATTTTTTTGCCGCGGCAAGTGCCCGGTCTGCAAAATCACTGTCAAAAGGACGATAGATTCTGGATGCCAGAGCCATGGTGCCGACAAAGTCCGCAACCGCCATGGAAGAAGGCGGAAGTAACAGCATTTGATTTGTATCGTCACACGGCATGACAAAGGCTGCATGACGCAAGGTGGTCTGTTTGTGATATACGCTGCCGTCCTCCGCCTGCATCTGAAGCATCCAGTCCAGTTCGTAGCGACACTCATTTAAGATATCAGGGGTACCGTTTCCGCTTTCCGGTATAGTAAGACTTTTGGTAAAGGCATCCGGGAAGAAGCGGTACGCATACAAGATGTGTCCCAGAGCACAAGCGGCAGCGGTAGTATAACGACCGTAGTCGCCGGCATCGTGCCAGCCACCCCGGATATCGAATTTTTGCATGTCAGCTTCGTTAAGTTCACCGTCCAAATACTTTTTATACTCGTTCCAAAGCACCGAAGGCGCAGTGTGACAGGTTTTGCGGGCATATTTTCCGGCGTGCTGTTCCGTAAGTTCCATGCCGCATCGCTGGTAATATAAGGCTTTTGCCAAGAGTACATTCAAATCTCCGTATAGGTTGGTGCCTACGGAAAAAGGATAGGATGTCTTGTTATCACACTTTACTAAATAAGTACCGGATTCGGTGATCTCGGAAAAGTCCACACGGAACACATAGTCTCCCGATGCTTCATCCCAACCGAATGGAGGGGCTTCTTTTTCTAAAACAAGAGTACCGTCCTCTTTTGTAAGTTGTACCTTTCCGGAAAGTATCGGTGCCGGAGCATCCTTCGCCTGCGGGAAAGCCAAAACGGCAGTCTTGTTGCTGCGCGGGAGATACCCTATCTGATTTACGTAAATATTCATAAAAATCCTCCTTTGTATGCGTTGTGATTTTTGTGAAAACAAGCATGGTAAAATTATTAAATATATTATATTCTGTTGTGGGAAAATCGTCAATGGGATATTTAAAAATATGGGAAAAAATAAAGAAAAACAGGCATAGAAAGGGAAAGATTCATATTGGCTCGTTAAGATTCATATTATGAAAAAAGACATTGATGCAACGAGATGGATAGTATGGTATACTAGAAAGGAAATGGACCGGGGCTATGATGAAAATATTGAAACGACAAGGTCTGTACAGAGAAAGAGATGACAACAGGAGGACAGAAGATGAGTGTTGATGTGAGTAAATTACCGAAGCTTGGTTTTGGATTGATGCGTTTGCCGTTAAAGGACGGGGAGATTGATATGTCCCGTGTGTGTGATATGGTAGACGCCTATATGAAAAACGGAATGAACTATTTTGATACTGCCTATGTCTATCACGGCGGAAAGTCTGAGGTGGCGGCGAGAGAAGCGATCGTGAAGCGCTATCCGAGAGATTCTTTCTATCTTGCCACGAAGCTTCCGGCCTGGGAGGTACACAGCTTTGAAGACAGGGATAAGGTATTTGATATCCAGTGCGAGCGCGCGGGCGTGGATTATTTTGACTTCTATTTGCTTCACAGCGTGGAAGACGGAGGCAATTACGATAAGTATGTAGAGTTTGATTGCTTCAACTGGGCAATTGAAAAGAAGAAGCAGGGTAAGATTAAGCATTTCGGATTCTCCTTCCACGGAACGCCGGCTCTTTTGGAAAAAATCGTGGATGAGCATCCGGAGGTGGAGTTTGTACAGATTCAGTTAAATTATGTGGATTGGGATAATCCGATTGTACATTCCGGTAAGTTATACGAGATTTTAAAGAAGCGCAATATTCCGATGATTATTATGGAACCGGTAAAGGGCGGTTTGCTTGCAAAGATGGAAGAGGAGCAGGAGGCCGTTCTTAAGGCAGAGAACAGCGAAGCTTCCGTTGCGTCCTGGGCTTTCCGTTTTGTGGGCTCTTTAGACGGTGTGGCTACGATTTTAAGCGGCATGTCCACGGAAGAGCAGATGCAGGATAATATCAACACCTTTGCGGATTTTAAGCCGCTCAGTCAACAGGAGCAAGCAGCGATTTCAAAGGTAGTGGAAATGATGCACAGTATGCCGCTTATTCCGTGTACCTCCTGCCGGTATTGTGTGGACGGCTGCCCGTCCGGCATCCTGATTCCGGATGTGTTCCGCGCGTTGAATACCAAACGGTTGTATCCGGTAAACGATAACCGTCCGCATTTCTTCTATAACGGACTGGTGGGAAGAAGCGGCCGTGCCGGAGACTGTATCG
>JAZNBY010000205.1:0-12522 GCA_045587325.1 Lachnospiraceae bacterium
TGACACTTCCGGTTTTATAAATCTGTATTCCCTGACTGCAGACGGAGTAAAGGATCAGACATCCACCTTTATTTTGAATGACAGTGCGACGGTAGCGAATGACAGTAACGGACATACCGAGAACGCATTTAAGGTATCCAATCGTGCCGCAAACTGGGCCGGCGTTGGTATCCATCTGGCAAATGACGGATATGCGGAGCAGGTAATCGGTAAAGAGGTGTACATCTCCTTCTGGGTATACCAGGAGACCGGACAGACCTTGGATTTCTCTGCTACTTTGCAGGCGAATAAGCCGGATGGAACAGCGGTATGGCCGGAGCGTGTATCCCTGGAGGTTCTTCCGAGCGGAAAGTGGACCTACGTAGAAGGTATGATTCCGATTTATGCCAATGTAAATGTGCCGCAGATCAACTTTGAGATGCCGTCTTCTGCGGATGCAGAGTATTATATAGATGATTTGGTTATTTCCTACAATCCGGATAGTAATGTTGCTCCGAATCAGGCATATGCAGAGGCGGAAAGCAGCCAGCACAAGGAGAAGCTGGATCGCATGGTGCTTGACTTTGAGAATAATGACGCATTTTTTATCAGCAGAGGTGACGGAAAGCCGTCCATCGTATATGGCGGCTATAAGAGTGATATGTGTTTGCATGTTTCGGGCCGTACCCAGAACTGGCATGGTGTAGTTGCAGATTTCTCCAAGTATGATATTATCGGAAAGACGATAACTGTTTCCTTCTGGATGTATCATGAATATGACACCCCGTTGGAGATTATCCTGTCGGCAGAACAAAATGACGGTAGCAATACTACATACGCCAATATTGTTCCGGCAACAGGTGAAGCAAACGGTAAGTGGGCACAGTTTAGCGGAAGTTATACGATTCCGGAGGGAATCAAGAAGATATACTTCTATTTCGAGTCACAGAATGTTACGGCAGAGTTCTATTTGGACGATATCGTATTTGAAGTAGAATAAAACTGAGTTTATAAGAAAACGGAGGGACCCCGTTGTTGTATCAGATTACAATGGATATTGTGTTTGATACAGCGCGGGGGCTTTTCTGATAGAGTGGAAATATACACAGATGTCCGGAAAGGAGGAGCAATATGGGATGTGACCTTTGTCCGCGTCACTGCCCGGTGGAACGGGAACAGGGACAAAGTGGGTTTTGCGGAATGACAGAAGAAATCTATGTAGCCCGTGTGGCTCCCCATTTTTGGGAGGAGCCGTGCATTTCCGGGATAAATGGGTCCGGTACCGTATTTTTTTCCGGGTGCAATTTAAGATGTGTGTATTGTCAGAATCATAAGATTGCGGCAGGGAAGATGGGGACAAGTTACACGGTCCGGGAATTGGCGGAGGCTTTTTTAAAGTTGCAGGCGGAAGGTTGCCATAATATCAATCTGGTGACTCCAAGCCATTATATTCCGTGGGTAAAAGAGGCTTTACAGATGGCGAAGCTGACGATTCCTGTGGTGTATAATACCTCCTCCTATGAATGTATACAAGCTCTGCGGGAAATGGAGGGTCTTGTGGATATTTATCTGGCAGACCTGAAGTATCTGGATGCCGGTCTGGCAAAGAAGTATTCCCATACGGCGGATTATCCGGAAACGGCAAAGGCGGCCATTGCAGAGATGGTGCGGCAAGTGGGAGATATCACGTATAGTGTAGGGGTCAAGGGAACGGAAACCATACTTTCCAATGCAAGGGAGTACCCGGACGGCGCACTTATGAAGCGGGGTGTGATTGTACGGCATTTGTTGCTGCCGGGACAGGTAGAAGAGGCCAAGCGTGTACTTCGGTATTTATACGAAACCTATGGAGACAGTATAGCGGTCAGTATTTTGAATCAGTATACGCCATTGCCACATGTGGCCATGTATCCCGAACTGAACCGGAAGGTAACGGAGGAGGAGTATGAGGAAGTGGTGGAATATGCCATAGAGTTGGGAATCGGACACGGGTTTTTGCAGGAAGGCCAGGCGGCAAGTGAAAGTTTTATTCCGGACTTTTAGATAATTCTTCAAAATTTATTCATAAGTTTATGATATAGTTAACAGTAGTAGGAACGGGAACGAGATAAACGGAGGGGATGTATATTGAACAGTACAGAAAACAGAGAAGAAATCGAATCCGGGAACAAGGTCGATAAGATTGAGAATACACTAGAAATGCGACAGGTGCCGGCACAGAATGCATCTTTGGCGGAATGGAAGCGGATGCAGCTGATTTACAGTGCGGCATTAAAAGAAGTGAATACGAAGCTGGAGATTTTGAACACCGAGTTTCAGATGGCACACCGCTATAATCCGATTGAGCATATTACGGCCCGCATTAAGTCTCCGGAAAGTATTATGAAGAAACTTCGCCATCAGGGAAGAGCGGTTACGGTGGAGAATATTGTCCGCTATATCAATGACGTGGCAGGGATTCGGATTATTTGCTCTTTTACCTCCGACATTTATGAGATTGCGGAGTTGATATGCAAGCAGAGCGACGTTAAAATTTTAAAGATCAAAGATTACATAGCGGAGCCGAAGGCCAACGGATATAAGAGCTATCATTTGATTGTATCGGTGCCGATTTTCCTGTCGGAGATGACCATCGATACGAAGGTAGAGATTCAGATTCGTACCATTGCCATGGATTTCTGGGCCAGTCTGGAACATAAGATGTATTACAAATTTGAAGGCAATGCGCCGGAGAATATTCGTCGTGAATTGAAAGAGTGTGCGGACCTGGTAAGCTTTTTGGACCGGAAAATGTTAGCGATTAATGAGGAAATAAAGAAATACAGTGATGATGAAGATGACCATGCCCTGATTTCCGAATCACTGCGCCGGTTATACGGTATGGTTAACGAGGAAAGTGAAGGGAATGAGTCTGCAGGGAGGCAGGACAAGTCTTCCGTGGTCATTGATTTGGACGAAACGCAGTTAAGAAAAGCGGAGTAAACAGGCATCCATGCCGATATAATATGACAAAGTTTGCCAAATAAGGCTTGACAAACAAAAAAGAGTATGTTATTCTTATCAACAGTTAGCATAAACTAACTGAGAGAAGCATAGAGTATAGCATTACAGTATCGGGAGGCAAGTATGACATTGGCAGAGGCACCGGTGGGGGTAGAGCATATTATTAAAGATATTATCACCGGAGACGAAGAACTGAATTCTTTTCTCTTTACCCTGGGATGTTACAGTGGCGAGCCGGTTACCGTAATTTCCCGGTTAAAGAATAGTTGTGTGATTTCAATTAAGGATGGAAGATATAATATTGACCGCGGGTTGGCATCGGCAATTCTTGTATAAGAGTCGGGATACCGGAAGGGACGATTTTTATCAGAAAGCGATGCCCTGTATTAAGCCGGGCGGTTAGCATATGCTTCCTGTTTTATTTAGGAAGCGGTTAGCATATGCTTCCTAAAGGCAAGAATAAGATAGGAAGAAACAGAGAGAGTTTGAGGAGGAGTCGGGATGAAGATTGCGTTTGCAGGAAATCCAAACAGCGGTAAAACAACGATGTTTAACGCCCTCACCGGAAGCAACGAAAAAGTAGGAAACTGGGCAGGTGTTACGGTAGACAAGAAAGAGCAGAGAATAAAGAAAAGTTTATATGCCGGAACGGAGGAATTGACGGCAGTGGACCTTCCGGGGACGTATTCCATGTCGCCTTTTACTTCGGAAGAGAATATTACGAAGGTGTACATAGAAAACGAGAAGCCGGACGTGATTATTAACATTGTGGATGCGACGAATCTGAGCCGTAGCCTATTTTTTACCACACAGCTCATGGAGCTGGGTGTGCCGGTAGTAGTGGCATTGAATAAGAGCGATATTAATGTAAAGAAGAAGACAAAGATCAATAAGAAGCTACTGACCGAGGCATTGGGATGTCCGGTGATTGAAACGGTTTCCACTTCTTTTAGAGAAACGGGCCTTAAGGAGCTGGTAGCTGCGGCGATGACAGTAGCTGGTACGGTACAAAAGGCTCCGTACCGGCAGGGCGAGATCAATGTTGCCGATAAAGCGGAAGTTTTGGAAGCAGATAAAAAGCGGTATTTGTTTGTAAATGATATCGTTTCCAAAGTGGAGACTCGTAAGGTGTTTACGAAGGAGAAGAATTTGCAGGATAAGTTTGATGCCATTCTGACCCATCGTTATGCCGGAATTCCGATTTTTGCGGTGATTATGTTTTTGGTGTTCCAGATTTCCCAGGCATGGGTAGGACCGTTTGTGGCAGACACCCTAGGGGTGTGGCTGGAAAAGTTCCAGACCTGGGTAGGCGGTTATTTTGTAGATGCGAATCCGCTGTTGTACTCCTTACTCATTGACGGTGTCATCGGCGGTGTCACTGCGGTTATCGGTTTTTTGCCGCTTGTTATGGTGATGTATTTTCTGATTGCATTGTTGGAAGATTGTGGATATATGGCAAGAGCTACGGTGGTGCTTGACCCGATTTTTAAGAAAGTAGGGCTTTCCGGTAAGTCGGTGATTCCGTTTGTAATGACCATCGGATGTGCGGTACCGGGAATCATGGCCTCCAGAACGATTCACAACGAGAGAGAGCGAAGAGCAACGGCAATGCTGGCACCGTTTATGCCGTGTGGAGCAAAGGTACCGCTTATTTCTTTGTTTGCCGGCTTGTTTTTCTCGGAACATCAGGGAATCATCAGCTTTACCGTGTATTTTACCGGCATTGTATTGATTTTCTTAGGTGCCCTTTTGGTAAACAAGATTACGGGAAGCAACGGGAAAAAGTCATATTTTATTATTGAACTTCCGGAGTACAAGGTGCCGAGCTTTTGGAGAGCGTTTGTTTCCATGTGCGGCAGGGGCTGGGAGTACATTGTAAAAGCGGCAACCATCATCCTCATTTGTAACACGGTAGTACAGGTAATGCAGACCTTTACCTGGAGTTTTACGGTGGCAGATGGTCCGGATGCCTCCATTCTTGCATCGGTGGCAAGTCCGTTTGCCTATGTACTGGTTCCGGTAGTGGGAGTGTTCTCCTGGCAGTTGGCGGCAGCGGCAGTGACCGGATTTATTGCAAAAGAAAATGTGGTAGGTACGTTGGCGGTATGTTTTGTAGGGCTTGAAAACCTGATTGATGCAGAGGAATTCGCCTTGATAGAGGGCGCAGGAGCCGAGGCGGCATCCGTGCTTGCTATTACCAAGGTGGCAGGTTTGGCATATTTGATGTTTAATTTATATTCCCCGCCGTGTTTTGCGGCCATCGGTGCCATGAATGCGGAAATGAAGAGCGCAAAATGGCTTTGGGCAAGCATTGCATTGCAGTTTGGCGTAGGATTCAGTATTGCGTGTCTGGTATATCAGTTTGGTACATTATTTACCACCGGAAGCTTTGGAGCGGGATTTGTTCCGGGAATGCTTGCCATTGCTGGATTTGTGGCCGTTGTGGTGGCAATGAGCATGAAGTCGGACCGGAGCCTTGCTAAGGAATCTGCAGTGAAGTAGGAAGCAGAGCGGAAGGGAAGGGTTTCTATGGAAAACGTGATTCTTATTATCGTACTTGTTGCTGTTTTAGGCGGTGCGGTGGCCTATGTAATCCGGGCAAAAAAGCGGGGAGTAAAGTGCATCGGTTGTTCCATGGCAGGAAGCTGCGGGAAAACGGGAGGCACTTGCAGTGGATGCAGTGCCGGGAATGGGTGTGCCTGCGAAGGTGGCGCCAAAGACAGAGATAGTGAATAAGAAAAGCAAAAGGCCTTGCCGGTGTCGGTGAGCCTTTTGCTTGTTTTATGTCTATTCTTCCAAATAATCTCCTAAAATATCTCGTGCTAATTCCCACGTGTCTTCCAGGGTGAATACGGTGTGCTCTGCCCGCTTGTGGATACCGTGGAGCTGTAACAGTTCTTCTGTGTATTCCGAAAGCCGGTAGGTGGAGTAGGTGCCGTCGCCAACCTCGTCGCTATAATGGGTAACCACCGGAATAACGGAACAATGAGAAACCTCAATGGTGCCTTCCGGGGTCTCTGTCAGTGTTATATTGGCCATACCTCCAAGAAGACGGGGCGCCTCAATCTGGCCCGAAATAAAGTTGCCTAAGGAGTAGAGGACTAACATCCGATCGCCGTCCGGGCGGTCAATCCACTCCACCGGTTCCAGTACGTGAGGGTGGGTGCCGATGACTAAGTCTACACACTCTTCCGCAAACAGTTCCGTCCAGGCAATCTGGGTTTCATCCGGCTCATATTTGTATTCAGTGCCCCAATGAGGGAATACAATGACGAAATCTGCCAGTTCCTTGGCTTGTCTGATTTGGGAACGGATGTAATCCCGGTTGCTCCAGGTAAGCAATGTTACCAGATGTTCTTTTCCTGCCGGTATCTTAATGCCGTTTAATCCATAGGTATAATTCAACATGGCAATTTTGATGCCGTTTTTCTCTACCACAGTGACGGTATCCTGAGCTTCTTTTGATTCGTAAATGCCGAGAACCGTAATGTCCGGATAGGTAGTTTCCCAAAACTCCAGACAATGTTCCACCCCTTTGTCCTTTTTGTCCATGGTATGATTGGTGGCATGAAGTACTACGTCAAATCCTGCATTTACGATGGCATGTCCCATGGCATCCGGGGTATTAAAGGTAGGATAACCGGAATATTCAAATTGATTGCCGGCAAAAATGGTTTCCTGATTAATCACGGCGATATCCGCTGCGCTGATCTCATCGGTCAGATGGCGGTAAAATCCGTTAAAGTCATAGGTGCCGTCTTCCTGTAAGCCACCGAGAAGAGTGCTGCCGTGAACCAAATCATCGCCTACAGCAAGTAAGGTAACTTGTCGCGGTGCAGGGGTCGGTGTAGGTGCAGGAGTCGGCGTAGGAGTCGGTGCCGGTGTGGCCGTTGGTTCCGGAGTAGCTGTCGGTGCAGGTGTTGCAGACGGCATCAGTGTCAGACTGTTGGTGGGAGCCGGCGTGGTTGTATCAGCCTGCGGTGAAAATGTAGGAGTCGCTTTGTTGCATCCCACAAAGGTAAACAGTGCAAGGACACCCAGAAGAGTCACTCCTGTTTTATGTATTTTTGTAAAAAAAGGAAGGTGCTTCATTAAAATTCCTCCTCTTCAGTAGGTACTTCAGGTATCGGTTCCGATTCAGAAGGGATGTCTTCCTCAAAACCGGAAGGATTATCCGGCTCGGACACCTCCGGTGTCGGAGTGACTTCCGGAACTTGTGCCTCGGCCTTCTGTTTCTCATATGCCGCAATGTCTTCTAACATAAGTGCATAATCGGACTCGGAAAGATATTTCCAGTATCGTTCCGGGACGACCGATAAATTTGAGGTAGGATGAACCCCGTAGTAGTCTTCCAGTACCATGTCGTTGGTCTTTAGATATGTAGCAAGTTCTACACCTACGTAGCGGAAATGCCACGGTTCAAAATTGTAGCCCGTAATGTCGGTTTTATTTTGCGGATAACGCAAAATCCATCCGTAGAGGTGCGCATTTTTTAATAACCAGTCATATTCATCGGTATAGATAAAAGCTTGCGTATTTTTGTAGTCAGTGGCTTCACAGCAAAGGTCTACTGCTAAACCGGTCTGATGCTCCGAGGTACCCGGCAGTGCGTGATAGCGGGTTACTTCGTAGTAACCGGAGGCCTGTAGATTCCAGGAATAAATCTGGTCCTGAAGCTTATAGGAACGGAAGCCGCAACGCAGAACCAGATGACAACCATCTTCTTCTGCCGCATCAAACATGGCTTTTAAAGCTTCGGCAGCAATCGGTTGCAGATAGCGACGTTCATTAATTCCTTTATGGTAAATCTCCACATCCGGTTCTATCATATATGGAATATAATCCTTCGGAAGCAGGTATTCTTTATTCACAATCAGAGTATAGGTTGATGTGTCGGTATTTAAAGGTGCCGGCTCCGGATAAGAAAAGGTGAGCTCGCCCGGAAGCAGAGATTGTTCTGTACCGACCGGTACCCTCGTAGGAGTAGGCGTCGGCTTCTTCGTCGGCGTGACAGTAGGAGTCGGTGTTGCCGTTGGTGTTGGGGTAGGGGTAGGTGTTGCCGTTGGTGTTGGAGTAGGAGTTGCCGTTGGGGTAGGTGCGCTTGTCAGAACTGCAGTCGGTGGGGCAAAGACCATCAGCTGCTCCAAAGAAGGAAGTTCTTCCGGCGGAGAAAGCGGTGTCGGCTCCATAAGTGTCACCGGAGTGTCCGGTATCATGGGAAGCCCCGGGAACATACGACTTTGCTTTCCGATTCTGAAATCGGGAAATCCCCCAAACAATAACATATTTATTAATAGAATCATTAGAGATTTCTTTGCAAACATAAGAGCCTCCTAAAACCTAAAAAATCCATCCGTATTCCTTTGCTTTTGCAAGGGTTGGCCACGCAGCATCTCTGGCATTCGGCTGTGTGGTTTGTGCATCCGGCCAGTCAATGGAAAGGGCAGGATCATTGTAAAGGATACCGTATTCGTCTCCCGGCGTATAAAAATCACCGCATTTATAAGCAAAAACTGCCGTATCCGACAGTACCTTGTAGCCATGGGCAAAGCCTTTCGGAACAAAAAGCTGGCGATGGCTTTCGGCGGAAAGCCGGATGCCGAAGGACTGTCCGAAAGTAGGGGATGCACTACGCAGGTCTACCACAGCCACAAATACTTCACCGGCCAGTACCCGGACCAGCTTTTCCTGCGGGTGAGCAAGCTGATAGTGCAGGCCCCGCAAAATTCCTTTGGCAGAGCTGGACTGATTGTCCTGGACAAAGGTACAGGGAATGCCGGCTTCTTTATAATCCTTTTCGTTGTAAGTTTCTACAAAATATCCTCGTTCATCTTTGTGAACTTGTGGGTCAATTATTAAAAGCCCGTCAATGTTACAACGGGTTATTGTCAGTTTTCCCATGAAACCACCTCGTTTTCTTTCACGTTAATCTTACCGCAAAATGTGTAAATATGCAAGGAATGTATCATTATTCCATAAAGAATCTTTGAAGACCATCCTGCCAGGACGACAGCTTATGAAATCCGTTTTTCGTAAGAGAGTCTGTGGATAGACGGCAATTGTCCGGGCGGTGAGCTTTACCCGGATATGCAGTACCAGGAACCGGAACTACCGTTACCGACAGATTCGCAAGCCGGAAAATCTCTCTGGCAAACTCATAGCGGTTGCAAAAGCCTTCGTTGGCGGCGTGATAGACGCCGTATTTGTCAGTGGTAATCATGTCGCAAAGAAGAGGCGCAAGGTCCGGAATATAGGTAGGTGCGCCGAACTGGTCATCCACCACGGACAGGGTGTCTCTGGTCTTTGCTAAAGATAGCATAGTATTTACAAAATTGGTTGAATTTTTAGCGTAGGTCCAGCAGATGCGGACAATAAAATGCTTTGGTGCAAGACGGGCAACTGCCAGCTCGCCGGCATATTTGGATGACCCGTATACATTAAGCGGGATGGGGGTATCCGTGATATCCCATGGTTTTGTTCCGCTTCCGTCAAAGACATAGTCCGTACTTGTATAAAGAATGGGAATGTCCTGTTCTCCGCAAAAAGCGGCAATCTGCTCCGTAGCGGTCTCATTGATCAGGTAGCAAAGCTCCGCTTCTTCTTCTGCTTTATCCACTGCTACGTAAGAGGCGCAGTGAATGACGGCATCGGGAGCGGCTGCGGTGAGCACGGAGCGAATTTTTTCGGTCTCTGTCAAATCAAGCGTAAGGTAGGACACATTCGGAATGACCGGCAAGTGGTCGATGTTTCGTGCAGTGCCGATTACGAGGTGTTCTTTTTTGGAGAGAACCCGAAGGAGTTCCGAGCCCAATTGTCCGTTTGCTCCGGTAACTAAAATGCGCATAAATGTATCCTTTCAAAACGACAGTTATTTTTCGGACAGGCGGTTTCCGTACTGGGTCTCGATATAACGGCTGTATTCGCCGCTTAAAACACGCTCCCACCAGTCCGGGTGGGAAACGTACCATGCGATGGTGTCCCGGATACCGTCTTCAAAGGAAACGGTAGGGAGCCACCCCAGTTCTGTGGAAATCTTCGTCGGATCAATGGCATAGCGACGGTCGTGTCCCGGACGGTCTGTGACAAAAGAAATCAAGGATTCCGGTTTGCCCAGGGTCTGTAAAATGGTCTTGACCACATGAAGGTTGGTGCGCTCGTTGTGGCCGCCGATGTTGTAAATCTCACCGACGGTACCTTTGTGCAAAATCAAATCAATGGCAGCGCAGTGGTCATCCACAAACAGCCAGTCCCGTACATTCAGGCCGTTTCCGTACACCGGAAGCGCCTCGTCCTGTAAGGAACGCAAAATCATAAGGGGAATCAGCTTTTCCGGGAACTGGTACGGACCGTAGTTGTTGGAACAACGGGATATGGTTACCGGCAACCCGAAGGTGCGGTGATAGGCTAACACCAAAAGGTCTGCTCCTGCCTTTGCGGCAGAATAAGGACTGGAGGTGTGGAGCGGGGTGGTTTCCGTAAAGAACAAATCCGGCCGATCCAAAGGCAAATCGCCGTAGACTTCATCGGTAGACACCTGATGGAACCGCTTTACGCCATAGGTCCGTGCTGCATCCAAAAGCACCTGGGTGCCAAGGACATTGGTGCGGATAAATACGGAAGGATTTAATACGGCCCGGTCTACGTGGGACTCCGCCGCGAAATTTACCACCATATCAAAGTGTTCTTTTTCGAATAAATCATTGACCAGAGCCGAGTCCGCAATATCCCCGTGAACAAAGCGGTAATTCGGGGATGCTTCTGCTTCTTTTAAGGAATCCAGATTCCCGGCATAGGTCAGTAAATCCAGATTGACGATTTCGTAGTCCGGATGAGTCTTTTGTATGTAATAAATAAAATTGCTTCCGATAAATCCGGCGCCGCCGGTGACTAACAGCTTCATTCTGTTTCACACTCCGTTCCGTAACGTAATTTTCCGTCTGCGATGCGTTGCAAATGGGCACCGTAAGACGATTTGCCATAGCGGGCAGCAGAGGCCCGTAAGGATTCTTCCGTAATCCAGTTCTTTAAATAAGCAATCTCTTCCGGGGAGGAAATCACAATGCCCTGGCGGTTTTGCAGTGTCTGGATAAAGGTGGAGGCATCCGTCAGACTGTCCGGAGTACCTGCATCCATCCAGGTAAAACCGCGGCTGAGAAGCTTTACTTCCAGTTTGCCCTGTTTTAAATAAAGATTATTCAAATCCGTGATTTCAAGCTCGCCTCTGGCGGACGGAGTCAGCGTCTTTGCCAGCTTGCAAACTTCGTTGTTATAAAAATACAGTCCGGTGACACAATAGTTGGACTTTGGCTGCTTCGGTTTTTCTTCGATGGAAAGGACCCGTTTGTTTGCATCAATTTCTAAAATGCCGAATCGTTCCGGGTCGTTGACATAATAGCCGAATACGATGGAGACGCCTTCTTCCGCCCGTTTGGCGGCAGCGGTCAAGGTAGAGCCGAAGCCGCTTCCGTGGAAAATGTTATCCCCCAGTACCAAGGCACAGGCTTCACCGGCAATGAAATCTTCTCCCAGAAGAAAGGCCTGGGCCAATCCGTCCGGAGAGGGCTGTACACAGTAAGAGAGCTTGATGCCGAAGGAAGAACCGTCACCCAGAAGTGCCTCAAAGCGGGGCAAATCCTCCGGAGTGGAAATAATCAAAATATCCCGAATCCCGGCCAACATAAGGGTAGAAAGCGGGTAATATATCATCGGTTTGTCGTACACAGGCAAAAGCTGCTTCGACGTCACTAAAGTAAGCGGATAAAGTCTACTGCCGGATCCTCCGGCAAGAATAATTCCCTTCATGAGCCATACTCCTTTCAAGGATGTGTGTAGGTAGGAGGATTGTCTGCACAATGCGACAATTCTCCATATATATTATACCGCAAAGATGGCGGAAAAGATAGGGGGAAAGTGAAGTTCCTTGTGAAAGGATTGCAGCAAAAGTAAGGATGTTATATAATGTAAGAAATAATCCGATAAAGGGGAGAAATGTGTGATGAAACGAAAGAAACGGATGATATATTTGTTTGCAACTATAGTATTGTTTGGAATAGAGCTTTTGATTGCGCTGTTTGTGCATGACGACTTTGTCCGCCCTTATGTGGGGGATGTGCTGGTAGTGGTGCTTTTGTACACCTTTGTGCGCATTTTTCTGCCGGAAGGGGTGCGGTTGTTACCGCTCTATATCTTTCTGTTTGCAGCGGGGGTGGAGCTGTTACAGTATTTCCGAATTGCGGAACTGCTGGGTCTTTCAGACAACCGGGTGCTGTCTGTGGTAATCGGATCTGTATTTGATGTAAAAGACATCCTATGTTATGGGGTGGGTTGTGTACTTCTTTGGGTGTACGAAAAAATGTTTGACAAAAAAGAAAAACCATGCTATAATCGGCACAAATAGCTAAAGGCAGTGAAGGAAAGAGTAGGTAACGAAGGGCTTTACAGAGAATTCTGCATACGCTGAGAGCAGAAGAGTGAATACTTACCGAACATGGTTCCGGAGCTTCGCACCGAGGAGTATTTCTTAGGCTGCGACGGGTACGC
>JAZNBY010000206.1:0-10798 GCA_045587325.1 Lachnospiraceae bacterium
GACCGAGGGCGGTCATATCGGGTATTGCATCCGGCCTACGGAACGCAGGAAACACTATGCCACCGATATGCTGGCAAAAGCATTAGAGGTATATGATACCATGAGTATAAAAGAAGTGCTTTTGGGCTGTGATAAGGACAACCCGGCTTCCGCCGGAGTGATAAAGAACTGTGGCGGAGAACTGATAGAGGAATTATACAGTGAGACGTTTCAGGCAGAAATACAACGCTATGTGATTCGGAGATAAGGTAAATAAAATGATGTGGGGGACGCAGCTATGAAAAGAAAACGTTTGGACAGAGATGCATGGGGCTTTCAGTATTTTCCGTATTATCAGATGCAGGTGGAAACGGAGCACTTTAAGGGCTTGGCGGCTCTTATTTGTATTACGTCCGGAGAATACCAATATTGGGACTATCCGAAAGCCGGGAAGACAAAAATATGCGGCGAAGGAATGACCTGGCTTCAGATGATTCCGGAGGGTAGGGAACATATGGTAACGGCAATGTATCTTCCGGATGGCAGAATCTCTACCTGGTATGTGGATATGTTAGATGGGGTGGAATATGACAGAGATGGGATTGCGGTATATGTAGATAAGTATCTGGATGTGATATTTACGCCGCAGGGAGATGTGCTGGTGGATGACAGGGATGAGCTGGATACGGCTTATGCATCCGGGGAACTGTCAAAGGAACAGTACGAGAATGCCATTGCAGAGGGTGAAGCTGTTCTGGCTGAGTATTGCACGGACGTGGAACAGACAGAACGATATTCCAATGAAGTGCTGGCGGCAGTGAAACAGAAAATTGCAGAAGGTGCCCGTGATTACAAAAAGGTTGTGCGGGAAACCTTGGATGAGAAGCTTGCGAAACGGCCGACCATGCGACCACTGTTTTGTGTGGATATGTTGGATTATGAAGAAGACTGGCCTCATTCTGCCCGTCCGTCAGTACGGGGAATCATCCGCAAGGGCGATAAACTTGCCATGGTACATAGTTTGAAATACGGATATTTTAAGCTTCCGGGGGGCGGCATCGAAGGAGAGGAAGCCCATGAAACGACCTTGATTCGTGAGGTAAAGGAAGAAACCGGACTTACGGTAAAACCGGAGTCCATTAAGGAATATGGGTTTGTGCTTCGTCTGCAGAAGAGCGACTATCTTGCGGATACCATCTTTGAGCAGGAAAATTTCTACTACACTTGCGAGGTACAGGACGTTGCCGGAGAGCAAAACTTAGACGATTACGAAGCAGAGGAAGGCTTTACTTTGGAGTTTGTAACTCCGGACGAAGCAATTCAGGCAAACCTGACATGTCATTGCACCGAATGGGACAAGGCCATGGTAGAGCGGGAAACGAGGGTGTTGGAAGGTTTGAAGCGGATGTGGGATAAGTTGTAGGAATGCCAGAAAATGTAAAGAAGTGCGAAAGAACAGGAAGGACGAGGAGTCACAGGATGCAGATCAGATTGGCAAAAGAGAAGGATTTACCACAGATACGCGCCATTTACGACGCGGCAAAGTCTTACATGGACGCTTCAGGCAATCCCAACCAATGGGTGGCGGGTTATCCGCCGGAGGAGTACTTACGGGAGGATATTTCGTTGTCCCGTTTGTATGTGTGTGTGGAGGGCGAAGCACTTCATGGTGTGTTTCTATTCGCAGTGATGGACGATCCGACCTATCACTACATTGAGGGAGTCTGGCAGAATGACGAGCCTTATGGTGTTATTCACCGGATTGCAAGTGATGGAGTGAAAAGGGGAATGTTTCAAGCAGTAGTGGAATTCTGCAAAGGAAAGATGGCGGAACAAGAGGTGTGGAATCTTCGTATCGACACCCATGAGGATAACAAGACCATGCAGCATCTGGTGGAAAAGAGCGGATTCAAAAAGTGCGGTGTAATTTATCTCGCAAGCGGCAGTCCGCGGATTGCGTATCAGCTCGTAACTAAGTGCAAGTAGACGAAGGAAGTTGCTTTTATAAGCAACTTCCTTTTTGTTTTAAGAGGGTAATCTAAAAATCAGAAACTGAAATAAGCGTTTTTCTTCCGGCAGTCAGACTTACCTGACGGGACACATTCCGGTAAACCAGGGTAATGGTAGTATCTGTCTTGGCAAGTAAGGTGACTTCGGATAATGCATGATCTTTCCAGGTGATATCATAAGTGACAGCTCCTACACCGCATAGGCCGGTTACAGAGCCTTCCGGCCATTCCTCCGGTAGAGCAGGTAAGAGGATGGTACGGTCTTCCCTTGATTGCAACAACATCTCCGCGATACCTGCCGTAGCACCGAAGTTTCCGTCAATCTGGAACGGCGGATGGTTGTCCAGCAAATTGTCTAAGGTGGACTTTTGAAGCAGGGCTAAAAGGTTGTCATAGCATTCCTGTCCGTTCCAAAGTCTTGCATACATATTGATAATCCAGGCACGGCTCCAGCCGGTGTGGCCTCCTCCGTTTGCCAGTCTGCGGGCCAGCGTAACATTTGCCGCATCACATAAGTCCGGTGTGGCATCCGGCGTAATCTGGAATGCAGGATGCAGTGCCCAAAGGTGGGAAATGTGCCGGTGTCCAGGTTCCGCTTCGTCGTAATCTTCCTGCCATTCCATAATCTGACCATGCTTTCCGATACGGATAGCCGGGATTTTTTTCTTATGGTCCTGTGTTTTTTCTAAAAACTCTGTATCTGTGTCGCCTACGAGCGGTGCGGCAGCCAGCAGATTTGCAAACAGCTCGTGGAGAATCTGATTGTCCATGGCAGCACCATAGGTCAGACATCCACGCATACCGCTTTCCATAATATAAGTGTTTTCCGGAGACACGGAAGGACAGGTTACATAATATCCGTCTACCTCGATTAAAAAGTCAAAGAAGAAGCGGACAGCCTCCTTCATGGCCGGATAATATTCCTTTAAAAATTCCAAGTCCAACGTATACAGATAATGCTTGTAAACATGGGTACAAAGCCATGCGGCGCCCATGACCCAGAAGGTAGCCGGGATATAAATATCCTGAGGTGCGGTATCGCCCCAAATATCCGTGTTATGATGGGCCACAAAGCCGTTACAACCGTACATTTCCTTTGCGGTACGCAGACCGTTCGGGAGCATGCGCATAATATGAGCAAACAACGGCATCTGGCACTCTGCGAGATTGCACAGGTTTGCCGGCCAGTAATTCATTTCCGTATTGATGTTGATGGTATATTTGCTTCCCCAAGGAGCATCGATGCTGTTACACCAGATGCCCTGCAGATTAGCCGGAAGGCAGTCGCCACGGCTGGAGGAAATCAAAAGATACCGTCCGTAATGAAAGTAGGTAGCAATGAGACCATTGTCCGGGGCATCGGCACTGATCCGGTGTAACCGATCGTCGGTGGACAGGGTATCCAGGGATGTGTCATAAGGCAGGGATAGGGTCATCCGTTTAAAATAGGGCTGATATTCCACCAGATGATCCCGGTATAACTCATCATAGCTGTGAGAAACGGCAGTGTCCAAAGTGGCTTCTACTGTTAGTTTTGGATTTTCGCTGCGGAAAGCAGTAGCGGCGGTAATAAACACATATACCGTGGTAGCACCCTCTGTAATCAGATGCTCACCTATGCCCTTTGTGGTTCCGTCGGATACAAAGCGCATTCCGCAACAGAAATCGGAACCATTTCCTCCCGGATTGCCGGTGATATATAAGGAATCCTCTGTGTGTTGCGTGGTTTCGTAAAAGCTTCCTCTTTGCAGGGAAGCAGCTAAGTCAAGACTGCCCGGAACCGATGCGGTAAACTTTGCAATAATACAGTTATAATTGTGACTGACAAAAGTGTCACAACGGTAGGTAATGCCCGTGGATTCCTCGGTGGTCACTGTAGTATGAACAGCGGTCTCAAGGTCAAGAGTACGACGGAAGCCGGTGGTCTTTTTTACCTTGCCACAGTAATCGAAATACACATCGCCCAGGGTCTGGTAGGTATGCTGGCTCTGCGGGGTGCCTGTAAGAGCGTACTTGCAGAGTTCTTCTGCTTTGTCAATCTTCCCGGACAAAATAAGGGAGCGGATTTGCTCAAGGTTCGCTAAGGCATCCTTGTTGTTCCGGTTGCGGGGACCGCCGAACCAGACACCATCTTCGTTTAACTGAAAATGCTCGGAGGTATTTTCTCCGTAAATCATGGCACCCAGGCGTCCGTTTCCGATAGGAAGGGCCTTGTTCCAGTTGCCTCGGGATGAAGTGGTAAAGGTGAGTTGATTCATATGTACCTCCTATAAAATGCCTCGTTTTTTCAAAAAGCTTCCCGTGAAATCCACCACAGGACCGAGGAAGAGTGAAATAAATACGGTGACTATGCCGATGAATCCGCCCAATAACAGGCAGATGCCACAGGCAAGAAAATCATAAGGGATGCGGACCGCCCGGAACGGAAGCTTAGAAAGTTTCTTTGCCCGGGTAATTCCTTTGTGTAATAAAAATGCTGCCGCATCATAAGGAGCAACACCCAGTTCGCAACACATATACAGGGCGGCGGATATGGTAAACAAAATCAGTGCCGGAAGGGCGATCAAGCCTCTGATCAGATAGGAGGAGATGACCTCCGGCATGAAGAAGTTCTCAGCCCAGGTAAAGAAATCTACACAGTATCCTACCAAAAACATATTGGCTACGGTGCCGATGCCGATAAGGGAACGGTCACAGAAGAATACTACAATTAATAATAACACATTTAAGAGGGCCTGCCAATGTCCGAAAGAGATGTTAAGAAGGTCGGAAATGGCAAGATTCATACAAGTGTAAGGATCCCCGCCCAGATCCGTACGGATGAGAAAGGACAGAGAAAAGCCCATGCCGATGACGGCGATGAGCACAAGAAAAATACGTCGTTTGTTTGTGTTCAGATAATGTAAGAGCATAAAAATTCCTCTGTTTTTTCTTTTATTATAACATTGTTGAAACGTGAATGGAATAGCGGAATGCGACATAGAAACGAAGAAATCAAAGAGTAGATTTGAAAATGAAACAGACCATTCGCCGAGAAAACGACGGATGGTCTGTTTTTTACTCTTCCTTGGAGAATTCTTCCTTTCCTACGCCACAGAGGGGACAAACCCAGTCCTGCGGAACATTTTCCCAGGATGTACCCGGTGCAACACCGTGATCAGGGTCTCCGTCGGTTTCCTCGTATACATAGCCACAAATATTGCAAACATAAGCCATAGGGATGCTACTCCTTTCATTGATACAGGTACAAGATACCATTACTATCAGTATGTCGGAAAAACGGAAAATAATGCATGAATACATGAAGAGGAAATTCGGAACACACTTATTGCACAATCTTTAAAAGGATGCTATACTAACTGTAATGTCGAGATGAAAACGAGGAGGAACATGGAAACAGTGAAAGAGTTATTAAAAAAACACAAGGAAATCATTATGTATTTGATTTTCGGAGTGGCCACAACGGTGGTCAACTGGATTGTATATATTATTTGTACGAAATTGTTTGGAATTTCCGGAGCAAAGCTTTCGAATGTGGAGATTGCTGTCTGTAACGGAATCGCATGGGTGGTTGCGGTGACCTTTGCGTTTATCACCAATAAATTGTTTGTGTTTGAAAGCAAAAGCACCGAAAAGAATTTTTTGCTGGTGGAAGCGGCAAAGTTTTACGGTTCCCGCATTTTTTCGGGTATCTTTGAAATTTTGTTGCCGAGCGGACTGATTGCAATCGGTTTGAATCAGGCGGTATTCGGTGTGGAGGGGGCAATTGCAAAAGCGATTACAAGCGTTGTTGTGATTGTAATGAATTATATGTTAAGCAAGCTGTTTGTGTTCCGTAAGGAGAAAAAATAATACGAAGGATTGTTACGAAAGGAGAGCCGGTAAGGCTACAAAATAAAGATGAGCGATTTGTTTACAATAAAAGGTATGGTAACGGTAAAAAAAGGCGAAGCCAGAAGCTTAAAGGCGGGTGGTCTTTGGATTTATGATAATGAGATTGACACGATTACCGGCAGTGTGGAAGACGGAGAACTGGTGCGTGTCAATGATTTTGACGGATACGTACTGGGCACGGGATTTATTAACCGTAAGTCGAAACTTACGGTGCGTATGTTGACCAGAGATAAGGATGCGGAGATTAATGAGGGATTCCTCGAGAAACGGGTTCGTGCAGCCTGGGAGTACCGGAAAAAGACGGTGGATACCGGCAGTTGCCGTTTGATTTTCGGAGAAGCGGACTTTTTGCCGGGTCTGGTGGTAGACAAGTTTTCCGATGTGTGCGTGGTGCAGTCTTTGGCTCTCGGTATCGACCGGTTGAAGCCAGTGATTCTGGATGCCCTTGTGAAGGTGCTTGCAGAAGACGGAATCACCCTTCGGGGCATCTATGAGCGCAGCGATGCCAAGGTAAGGGAACAGGAAGGCATGGAACGTTTTAAAGGTTTCCTTACGGGGCCTTTTGACACGGAAGTAGAGATTATTGAAAATGGCGTGAAGTACCTGGTGGATATTGCGGACGGACAAAAGACTGGATTTTTCTTAGATCAGAAGTATAACCGTCTGGCGGTGCAGAAGCTTTGTAAAGATGCGAAGGTATTGGACTGCTTTACCCATACCGGCTCCTTTGCCTTAAATGCCGGAATTGCAGGGGCAAGCAGTGTCCTTGGTGTGGATGCGTCGGAACTTGCAACGGAACAGGCAAGAAAGAATGCGGAGTTAAATGGTCTTTCTGATACCGTAAAGTTTCAGTGTGCGGATGTGTTTGAACTTTTGCCGGAATTGGAGAGGGCGGGAGAGCAGTTTGACGTGGTTGTTTTGGATCCGCCGGCCTTTACCAAGTCCCGGAATTCTGTAAAAAATGCAGTAAGAGGCTATCGTGAAATCAATATCCGGGGCCTGAAGTTAGTAAAAGACGGAGGATATCTGTGTACTTGCTCCTGTTCTCACTTTATGACGCCGGAACTCTTTACGGAGACTATCGCCCAGGCGGCAAGAGATGCTCATGTGCGCCTCCGTCAGGTGGAGTATCGTACCCAGGCGGCGGATCATCCGATTTTGTGGGCAGCCAATGAGTCCTACTATTTGAAGTTCTATATCTTCCAGGTGGTAAAGAATTTTTAGGAGAATAGGCCTTTTTTCTTATTCCCTCTTTACAAAATGGTAAAAATGACGATATAATAGATATAAGGAAAAGTGTCTTAAGATGAAACAAATGAATATAGCAATGGTCAAGGAGGGCGATGCGTATGTCATTTTTTAATTATTCAAGTACATTGTTTAGTGGTATGTCCAAAAGTTCCGGTTCTTCTTTTTCCGGTCTGATCGGAGAGTATAACCAGATCAGAAACGGTACCTACGGAAGATTGTTAAAGGCATATTATAAGAAGTTCAATTTAGACGGCACTGAAAAGTCCGCTACAAGTAAGGATAAGGATACCAATAAGGTAAAGCCGAGTTCCGATACGGTGGATACCGCAAAAGAATTGAATACGGCAGCGGATTCCGCTACGGCGCTTCAGACTGCAGCAATGAAGCTGGCGGCAGTAAAGGAAGGTTCTTCTTCCCTTTATGCAAAGAAGACTTTTGTGGATACCAAAGAAGACGGTACTACCTCTACCCGTACCGATTACGATTACGACACGTTGGTAAAATCGGTACAGTCTTTTGTGTCTGCATATAACGATACGTTAGAATCGGTGAGCAGTATTGAGACTGCTTCTGTACAGCAAAAGACCAAGTGGATGACGGATGTTACGAATCAGTATAAGGATGATCTTGCAGGAGTGGGCATTACCCTTGATGAAGACGGTCGAATGAAGTTGGACGAAAAAGTATTCCGTGACAAGGACATGACGGAATTGCAGGATTTCTTTGAAGGTACGGATTCCGCCCTTGGTAAGCTTGCCAGAAAGGCATCCAACCTTGCCGGAGCAGCAGAGCTTCAGGCAACGAGAGCTGCTTCCGCTTATACGGCGAGCGGTAGTAGCTATACACCGGATTCTATGAATTCCGGAACCTTGTTTGATTCCTTGTTCTAAATAATATGTTTTGGTAAGAGAAAGGCTGTTGCGTGTGCAATGGCCTTTTTTGCGGTACAAAACGATATTCTGATGGGGAGGGTTCCGAGGCGCTTCTGGGTCAGATGATTTTCTACAATACCATGAAAAAAGGTAGATTGTACCCAAAATGAAGGCGGAACCATATGCGGTTGATGGTTTACAAGTGAAAAAAAGAAGATTTTTTCTATAGAAGACCATATTCGATATGGTTATAGAAAAAAGTTAGAGAGTTTTAGGTATAGAGATGTATATCAACCGTTTTTATAGAAAATCATCCGCCAAAGGAGTTATATATAGCTGGGTTTTTCGCAGGAAAGAGATGAAACTCTTATTGGTTTGGGTACAAAGGGTGGAAAATCAAGTAGTTATAGAAAATGGGCGTAGACAGAATGAAATTAAGTAAGAAGGAATCCTTAAATTTTACTAAATTGCCCTGTTCTCGTTGCAAAAAATGCAAGGTTTCAGTTATAATAGAGGACGGATGATTTTGATACGGGAAGGAGACAAATGACTATGTTAAACATCGGTTCACATGTAGGAATGAGCGGAAAAGAGATGTTTCTCGGTTCCGTAAAAGAAGCATTGTCCTACGCGGCGGATACCTTTATGTTATATACCGGAGCTCCACAGAATACCAGAAGGAAGGCGGTTGAAGAGTTAAATATCAATGCGGGTTGGGAACTTATGAAAAAGAGTGGCCTGACCTCCTTTGTGGTACATGCTCCTTACATTATCAATCTGGGTAATTCCGTAAAACCGGAGACCTATGAGCTGGCGGTGGAGTTTTTACGGGAAGAAATAAAAAGAACGGAAGCTATGGGAAGCAACGTATTGGTGCTTCATCCGGGTTCTCATGTGGATGCCGGGACAGAGGCAGGAGTGGCTCAGATTGTAAAGGGATTAAATGAAGTATTGACAGCAGATACGAAAGTTTTTATTGCTCTTGAAACCATGGCAGGCAAAGGAAGCGAAGTAGGGCGTTCCTTTGAAGAGTTGGCACGGATTTATGATGGAGTCGTTTATAACGACAAGTTGCGGGTTTGTTTTGACACCTGCCATGTGCATGATGCGGGCTATGACATTGTCCATGATTTTGGAGGTGTGATAGAGCAGTTTGATAAGATCCTCGGAAAAGAGCAGATTGCGGTATTCCACATCAACGACAGCAAGAATAGCAAAGGGGCAGGTAAAGACCGTCACGAAAACATCGGGTTTGGTGAAATTGGGTTTGACGCATTAAATAACATCGTACACGCTCAGGAGTTTGCGGCAGTACCGAAGATTTTGGAAACACCGTATGTGCCGAAGGTACCGGGGGAGAAAGAAAAATCCCTCGCACCGTATAAAGAAGAAATCGCCATGCTACGTGCCGGCGTATTTGCACCGGATTTGTATGAGCGGATACGGAACAACAAATAAAAAAGAAGAAATAAGGAACGAGGAAAAAGTAAGATGAAACATTTTAATAAGATGAGAAAAAAGATAGTGGGACTGATGACGTTATTTGCGATGACATTATTGTTTGCAACGCCGGTGACAGCATCCGCAGAGGTACAGTCGGAAAAGACAGAAGAAACTGTGACGAAAGATACTGATGAAACAGATGTTGTTACAGATGAAGTACTGACCACCGGAACAGATACAGGAGAATCTGTGACGGGAAATCAGGATCAGCAGGTGCAGGAGAAAAAGGAGCCACCGTTTACTTTTAAGGAAGGTTTTGTTTTCTTTGTTTGTTGTTTGTTTAGTGTGGTCATTTGTATTGTATTTGCATTGTGGGGCAACCCGAATGACCGGTTGAAGGCCAGATACAAAAGAGCCAGAAAGCAGCAGGAACTTCGGGAGAAGAAGTTGCGGGCGCAGGAAGAACGGCAACGGAAGTTTGCCGAGGAAGATGCCTTATATGAGAAAGCATATGCTGAGGCAGTAGCGGAAGCGGAGGCGAAGGCGAAAGAAAAGGAAGAAGCCCGGGCAAAGAAGGAAGAAGAGAAGGCCCAAAGAGCGGCGGAAAAAGCAGCAAGAAAAGCAAACCGTTAAGAAAAGATAAGAAAAAGCGTACAGAATAAAAGAGGCTACCTTGTAAGGTAGCCTCTACTTGTTTGAATTTTACTTGTCTAAGCTGTTCATCTTCATTGCACGAACCTTTAAGGAAAGGCCGAACAGGTTGATGAAGCCTTCTGCATCGTGGTGGTCGTATAAATCACCGGTGGTAAAGGAAGCAATGCTCTCGTTGTATAAGGAATACGGAGAGGTCGTTCCCTGCTTAATGATGTTACCCTTGTAAAGCTTAAGTTTCGCTTCGCCGGTCACATACTTCTGAGTGGACTCGATGAATGCCTGGAGAGCTTCACGAAGCGGAGTGAACCACTTTCCTTCGTAAACAACGTCAGCGTACTTATCAGCAACGCCCTTCTTGTAAGCCAAGGTGTCACGATCAAGGATTAATTCCTCAAGCTGCTCATGAGCTGCCATCAAAATGGTTCCGCCCGGAGTCTCGTAAACACCGCGGGACTTCATACCAACAACACGGTTTTCAACGATATCAACGATACCAACGCCGTGCTTGCCGCCAAGCTTGTTTAACTCGCGGATAATATCGGAAGCCTTCATCTTCTTACCGTTTAAAGCAACCGGAGCACCCTCTTCAAAGGTAATGGAAACGGTTTCGCCCTCTTCCGGAGCCTTTTCCGGGGAAACGCCGAGCACTAAGAGATGATCATAGTTCGGAGCATTTGCCGGATCCTCAAGCTCAAG
>JAZNBY010000207.1:0-2078 GCA_045587325.1 Lachnospiraceae bacterium
ACCACGAATTACCGAATCTGTCTTACACCGACGGAACACTTTTCTTTCGGGAGAACAATATCCCTACAATACTTCCTTTACTACCGCCGGAAGTTCACGGAACTCTCTTATGACCGCCACCTCCTGTGCAATGGTGCCAAAGCCGTATGCCGCATGGATAAAATGATATCCCGCCTGCATAGTGGCATCGTAATCCCCCTGGATGTCTCCCACATATACTGCGTCCGTCAGCTGATTCCGTTCTGCTAGTCTGCGAATGTTTTCACCCTTCTGCAGACCATTATTTCCGAAGCATTCGATGTCCTCAAAATAATGACCGAAGCCGTAGTGATCCAGGAACGCTTCAATGTACCCGCTCTGGCAGTTGCTGACAATATACAGCGGATACTCCCTCTGCAACACAGCCAACGTTGTCTCCAGCTCCGGATACAACACTCCGCCGTGTTCTCTGAGATAATCGTTTTCATCCTTGCAGCATTTATCCAGAAGTTCCAGACGCTCCGTTTCCCCTAAGTCCGAAAATAGTTCTTCCGCAATCTTATCCATGGTTTTTCCCATAACGCCGTGGATTTCTTCCACGGTAATTACCCGTTCCTTATCTAACTCTCTGTTCACAATTCGGGTCCAGGACTTTGCCACACCTTCCGCGGAATCCCACAATGTACCGTCCATATCAAAAATAATGCCTTTTTTGCTCATAGTTCCAATTCTCCTAATTATCTTTTTCATCCTCTAAGGTTACTGCTGCCTCTATCATTTCATGTCGTTCTTTCCGTTTTACCCTATACATTCATTCTATTCCAGTAAACGCCCCTTGTCAATCGAACATAATATTAAATTTCTCCAGTTTTGTCCTTCATATTCTTATAGTTCTCTTCTTATATTCTATTGACTTTTTCTTCTGTTTTCAGTACCATTTACTTATAACATTTTCAGAAATTTTGTTTATATTTTTACACTTGAATCATGACAGGAGGGTTTTTATGGCAGATTATTCAAAGGTGGCTCATCGTAGAGCAAAGAAAGCATTACGCCTTGTGGATGCACAAGGTGCACCGTTACAGAACGTTACCCTGCAGTTAAAACAGACCAATCATCAGTTCTTGTTTGGTTGGGGTTCTTTTGATTTTAATAACCATTTTATGACAAAGGATCCGGAAAAGAAAGCTTTTTTTAAGGAGCGCATGGATATTTGGATGAAGTTATTCAATTACGGCACTCTTCCGTTCTATTTGGGTGCTTATGAGCCGGTGGAAGGAGAGCCGCAGTGGGAAAGCCGCATGGCTGCCGCTTCCTATATGAAAGAGCACGGCATCAAAGCCAAAGGACATCCGCTCTGCTGGCATACCGCCTGCGCGGACTGGCTCATGGAGTATGACAACCGCACCATCCTAAAGAAGCAGCTGGCACGTATTGAGCGGGATGTGACCCAGTTTAAGGGCACTATCGACATCTGGGATGTTATTAATGAAGTGGTTATTATGCCGGTATTTGACAAGTACGATAACGCCATCACCCGTATCTGTCAGGAATACGGCCGTACCGAACTGGTAAAGCGGGTATTTTCGGAAGCGAAGGCTGCCAACCCGGATTCCACGCTTTTGCTGAATGACTTTAATACTTCGGAAAAATATGCAGACCTCATTGACTCTTGTTTGACTGCCGGGGCACCGATTGACGTTATCGGCATTCAGTCCCACCAGCACCAGGGTTACTGGGGAGCGGAAAAGTTGCAGGAGGTACTGGATCGTTTTGCCCGGTTCGGCAAGCCGATGCACTTCACGGAGAACACCTTGATTTCCGGTGTCATTATGCCGGCTCACATCGTAGACTTAAACGACTGGCAGGTAAGTGAATGGCCGTCCACTCCGGAAGGCGAAGAGCGTCAGAAGAACGAGTTGGAAGAAATGTACCGCATCTTGTTTACTCATCCGCTTATCGAGGGCATTACCGGCTGGGATTTCACCGACGGTATGTGGCTGAATGCACCGAGCGGTATTTTAAGAAAAGATAACAGCGTAAAACCGGCCTATACCCGTTTGATGGAACTGATTAAGGGCGAATGGTGGACCGATACC
>JAZNBY010000208.1:0-2732 GCA_045587325.1 Lachnospiraceae bacterium
GATATACAAAGAAAGTATTGAAACACATCCCTTCTCCTTATCATAACCATTTAAAGAACGAGTTACAAGACAGTCTCTACGAAACCTTTCAAGATAGTTCCGATTTAACCGAAGCTATGATTCATGAAAGATTCGGTACCCCGGAACAATTTGTTGCAGAATACCTATCGGGATTGGATGCAGACAAACTTCAGTCCCATATCTCCCGTACTAAAAAACAAAAAAGGACTTTGACTGTCGTGCTTGTTATTCTGCTTCTCTCGCTTATTCCGATTGGCATATGGATTTTTGGCGAAAACGAACGACATACAGGATACTATTATATAACTGAAGTAAATGACTATGACACACAGTAAATTTTATTAATAAAATGCACCTCAAACGCCAACTTCTATGCTGACATTCGAGGTGCATTACTAATTATTATATTATTCTCTTATATGAATTATCCCCAATTTTCTACGCACTGGCCTCTTCCTTCTTCGCCTGCATCTCAAGCTGGGCGGTTACGAGGCCGTAATAAATACCCTTTTTCATCATCAATTCGTCGTGGCTGCCCATTTCCGCAATGTGGTGCTTATCGATTACCACCAGTCTGTCTGCGTTTTTCAGTGTAGACAGACGATGGGCGATGGCAAAGGTAGTTTTACCGGAAGTCAGACGCTCTAAGGCCGTCTGAATCAGGTATTCGCTCTCCGTATCGAGGCTGGCCGTTGCCTCATCCAGAATAAGAATCTTCGGATTGTTTAAAATCGCTCTGGCAATGGCGATACGCTGACGCTCTCCACCGGAAAGTCTGCTTCCCTTTTCACCTACGTAGGTGTTATAGCCATCCGGCATTCTGGTAATGAAATCATGAGCATTGGCCATCTTTGCCGCCATGATTACCTCTTCATGGGTAGCATCCGGCTTTGCGTAACGGATATTGTTATAAATCGTGCCGGAGAACAGGAAAGTCTCCTGCAATACCACACCGATTTGGGAGTGGTAATAATCAATATCGATATCTTTTATATTTTCTCCGTCTACCAAAAGTTCTCCGCCGTCCACATCATACAGGTGCATGATGAGATTGATGAGGGTGGATTTCCCGGCACCGGAGGCACCAACCAGTCCAATCATTTCTCCCGGTTTTACCGACAGATCAATCCCTTCCACTACCGGCTCGTAAGAATGATATCCAAAGGAAGCATTCTTAAACTCGATTGCACCGGTAATCTCCGGCTTGCATGCCTTCTCGGTATTTTTTATCTTCGGTTCCTGGGTCATAATATCATTGATACGTTCCGTACTGGTTACCAAATCCATCAAATGCCGCGGCAAATTGTTTAACCAGCCAAGGTACATGTATAACATGGAAGTGTAATTTACAAACTGCATCAATTCTCCCACGGACATGGTTTCACCCAGCACTTCTCTACCGCCGGAAAAAATAACCAGATATACGCCTACGCCCATAAGGAAGTTAAGAAGCGGGAAAAACATTGCCCAAAACACTTCATTACGTTTCTGTACATTAGCAAATACATCCGAAAATCCGTTAAAACGTTCCGACTCATCCTGCTCTTTTCCGTAGCCTTTTACTACGTTCATACCGGAGATTACATCCTGAAGGGCACTATGTACATTATCAGACTTCTTTCCCTGCAGGCGGAATCTTCTGTGAATGTTCTTTCTCCAAAGCATGGATACTGTCGCACCAATCGGAACAAAGATAAATGCTACAATAGCAAGCTTCCAGTTCAGCACCAGCATATATAATACTACGGCAACAAACATAATACAAACCGTAAACAGGTTACAGAATATATTCTCCATAAAGTGGCGGATTCTTCCCGTATCATGCATCAAACGGTTCATCAACGCGCCCGGACGCTTCTCATGGATATATGACAAGGAAAGCATCTGTATCTTATGATACAACTTGGAACGAAGGTCTTTTGCAATAACGGAACCGAGTTTGGAACAACAATAGCTCTTTCCGATATTGATGGCCGCTCCGGCAATTCCCACTAAGAACATCGCCCCCAAAAATAGCATCGCAAGGGAATAACTGCTCTCTTCCTCATACAACACATCATCCAAAAGATGCTTTTGTACTTCCGGTCCCAAAATCGTTACCACCGCAGTCAATAACATAAAGGTAAGAATCGGTACCATTTCTTTCTTGTAGGACGCCAACAGCGACAACAACTGGTGCATGATGCCTCTGTTCTTACGGTTACAATGCGGACACTCCTTCGTCCCCGGAAGCGCTCTGCCGCACACAAAGCAACTCTTTTCGTTTTCATCGCTTTGCGCCCGTTCCGTGCTTCCGCTCTTTAAGAGTGCAATTCCTCTTGCCACATAGGCATAACGGGCCAGATGCCTGGAAGAATAGCGTACAATCAGGAAATCCTGTCCGTCTTTTACCCCATACAGCACACCGCAGTTAATCCGCGGTTCTGCTTTTATGGCATCATACTCCGAAAGAAGATATTCCTTTTTTACCTCCCCTTTTTCCAGCAAAACCAACCGTTTGCCGGTAACAACGGTATATGCCTCTTTTATAAATTGTCCGGATAAATCACTGTCATAAGGAATCGCATAAAGAACTTCCTCCCCTTCTTTCAGCGAAAGGGCTTCCAGTTCCTTCCGATTCAATTCAAACTTTAATATCATCTCTTTTTCCTCTCTTACGGCAAACAAAGACGCTTGCCTTTCCCTGCCGCCTCACCTTACAGGAACAAATC
>JAZNBY010000209.1:0-18814 GCA_045587325.1 Lachnospiraceae bacterium
GGAATTACGTTTCTGGTATGTTTTGTGGTGGCACGCAGGAAAGGTTATTTTTTTGTGGCGGGACTGTTGGCTGTCGGATTGGTTGCATGCTACATATTTTTGGGTGAGGCATTCCGCGGAGAGCGTATTGACGCGTGGTTGAATGTAGAGACACATCCGAAGGGATATCAGATTTTACAAGGCTTATATGCCATTGCTTCCGGAGGACTGTGGGGAAAAGGTCTGGGACAAAGTATGCAGAAACTGGGCTTTATTCCGGAATCCCACAATGATATGATTTTTTCAATTATTTGTGAAGAATTAGGGATTGTAGGTGCACTGGCAATTATATTGCTGTATGTTCTGCTGTTGTGGCGGTTGTTTGTCGTTGCGGTGAATGCACGAGATTTATTCGGTTCGCTGATTTGTGTGGGAATTATGGTACATATTGCAATGCAGGTGCTGATTAATATTGCGGTGGTAACCAATACCATGCCGTCAACGGGAATTCCGCTTCCGTTTATCAGCTACGGAGGTACCTCTTTGGTGGTACTGATGGCGGAAATGGGAATCGCACTTTCCGTATCCAATCGGATTGAGTACGAAAGGTAACATTCTTTTTCTGAATGCATACTATGACATAGAAGAATGCCCGGAGCGATGCTATGTCATATGTGACAATGGAAGGCGGAAACAGACTGGAAGGGGAAGTGCTGTTGCAAGGGTCAAAGAACGGAACTTTACCCCTATTGGCAGCAAGTATATTGTGTAAAGGACAGGTAATACTCCGGCATTGTCCGAGGATTTCTGATGTTACCGATCTTTTAGAGGCCCTTTCTTTTGCCGGTGTCAGGAGTCGGTGGGAGACAGACACACTTTATTTGGATACCAGGTCGGCAACTCCTTTTTTCTTTGAGGAAGGACTGGCACGGCGGACCCGGGGTGGTGTGTTGTTTTTAGGGGCATTTTTAGGCCGGTTCGGCGAGGCGGCCATGGCATATCCCGGAGGCTGTGTAATCGGAGCGAGGCCCATTGATTTGCATTGTAAAGTGTTTCGCTCCATGCAGGTATCATTGGAAGAACGTGCCGAAGGAATTTATGCAAAAGGGACACCTTCCGGGTGTCGGATAACGCTTTCCTATCCCAGTGTGGGGGCTACGGAGAATGCTATTTTGGCGGCGGCATGCGGCAAAGGGATTACCGAGATTTACGGCGCTGCGAAGGAGCCGGAGGTCGAGGGTCTTTGTGACTTCATAAATCGTGCAGGCGGGCGTATTTACGGCGGTGGAAGCAATCGGATTGTGGTATACGGCGTAAAAGAGTTACATGGAGCGGAGTATTGTGTACCGGGAGACCGGATTGTTGCGGGTACGTATTTGTGTGCTGTTGCTATGACCGGAGGAGAAGTGATACTGCGTTGTACTAAGGGCATGTGTATGGACGGAATAAAAGGCTGGCTGGAAGTGGCAGGACTGAAGTTACGGACGGAACAAGACCGGATTTGTTTATGCCGACCGAGGATGCTGTTTCCTATAAAGAAGCTGGTGACGGCACCCCATCCGGGATTTCCTACGGATATGCAGTCCCAGATGACTGCATTGTTATCCGTTGTACCGGGAGAAAGCTGTATTACAGAAACTGTTTTTGAATCCAGATTCGGTGTGGTAGAGCAGTTATGCCGGATGGGAGCAAGGTTAGACTGTGACGGTGACCGGGTGTTGATTCACGGCGGGAGTACGTTGCATGGAGCCGAGATAACCGCTTCTGATTTACGGAGCGGGGCGGCGTTAATCATGGCGGCATTGGCGGCAGAAGGCAGGAGTGTCCTGCATGGATATGAGTTTGTGGCAAGAGGATACGAAGGTATTTGCAAGGTGTTTCGTTCCTTGGGAGCCAAAATAATACAATCGGAGTAATCCGAAATTAGGGAGAAGTAAGATGAGCAAGGAAGGTACGGGACTATCAAGGCGAGCAAAATATTTGATTCGTTTTACCACCGGAATCATTATAATAGCCATTTTGGTTTGGTTTTTTATATCCACCTATCGGTTGGAAACCATTGAAGTAAAAGGTCTTACAAGGTATACAAAAGAAGAGTTTTTAGATATGATTTCGGGGAAAACCGCCCGGAAAAATACGCTTTTGTTCCGGCTGGAGCAGAAAAAGAACGGACAAAAGAGAATTCCTTATATTGAAAAGTATGAGGTAAAGGCGGTAGGAAATAAAGGAATTTCCATCCGGGTGTATGAAAAGATTCTGGTAGGCTGTGTCAATGTAATGGGACAGTATATGTATTTTGATAAAGACGGCTATGTAACAGAAACGGCATCGGAACTTCTGCCCGGAATCCCGTTAGTAAAAGGACTGGAGTTTGACAGGATTGTTTTGTATGAGCCGCTAAAAATACAAAAGAACGAACTTTATGATGTGATTTTAAATATTACAAAGCTTGTAAGAGAGTATG
This sequence comes from Lachnospiraceae bacterium, assembly GCA_045587325.1. GTDB lineage: Bacteria > Bacillota > Clostridia > Lachnospirales > Lachnospiraceae > SIG307. The sequence continues at coordinate 2,444 of JAZNBY010000209.1, forward strand.
AGATTCCGGCAATCAGTATTGCATTTGACAAAAAGGGAGAGGTACAGTTGGAAACGGAGCATCTTTCGGTGGCACTTGGAAAACGAAGTGCCTATGACCTTCAGATACAAAAGCTTGCGGACATGTTCCCTAACCTCGGTGATCGAAAATTGTACATTGATTTGTCGGGATATAACGGCGGAGAACAAGATATTATAGCAAAACCGAAAGAAGAATAAAAAAAAGAGGAAAATATGAAAAAAAGTGCTTGCTAATTTTTCTATTTCAATATATTATATAGTATAGAGGATGGGTTTTTATATGGAATAATACACAACATCTAGTTTTTCTGGAGTTGTGACAGGATAAAGGAGGAGTCACCGTGCTTGAAATTATGAACAATAATATGGAAGTTGCCGCAAAGATTTTGGTGATTGGTGTTGGCGGTGCCGGCAATAATGCCGTGAACAGAATGATAGAAGAGGGAATTGGCGGTGTTGAATTTGTCTGTGTCAATACGGACAAGCAGCATTTAAAGAATTGTAAAGCTTCCCAGTGTATACAGATCGGCGAGAAGCTTACCAAGGGACTTGGTGCAGGTGCAAAGCCGGAAGTAGGTGAAAAGGCTGCCGAAGAGAATATTGAAGAGCTGACCCAGATTATTAAGGGTGCGGATATGGTATTTGTTACCTGTGGTATGGGTGGCGGCACCGGTACGGGTGCTGCTCCGGTAGTTGCAGGGATTGCGAAGGGGCTTGGTATTTTGACGGTTGGTATCGTAACGAAGCCGTTTACCTTTGAACATAAAGTTCGTATGGCAAATGCTGTTGCGGGTATTGAAAAGTTAAAGCAGAATGTGGATTCTCTTATTGTTGTTCCGAATGATAAGTTACTTGAGATTGTAGATCGTCGTACTTCCATGCCGGAAGCATTGAAGAAGGCAGATGAAGTATTGCAGCAGGGTGTGCAGGGTATTACGGATTTGATTAATCTCCCGGCACTCATCAACCTTGACTTTGCGGACGTTCAGACCGTTATGCAGGATAAGGGGGTTGCTCATATCGGTATCGGTGTGGGAACCGGCGAGCAGAAGTGTTTGGATGCAGTACATAAGGCAGTTTCCAGTCCGCTTCTTGAGACGAAGATTCAGGGCGCAAGCCATGTTATTTTAAATGTATCCGGTGATGTAAGCCTCATTGAAGTAAATGAAGCAGCTACGGAAGTACAGTTACTGGCCGGTGAGAATGCAAATATTATCTTCGGTGCAATGTACGATGAGACAATGCAGGATCAGGCAGTGATTACGGTAATTGCAACCGGATTACAGGAAAACGGTTCAAACATGGGTCGTCCGGGTATGCAGTTTGGTACTAAGGCATCGGGAGTTTCTTTGCCTGGATTTTTAAGCCGTGGCAATTTCAGTTCAACGGGAGCTGCACAGACACCGTCCGACAGGGCAATGGAGCAGTTTGATTATACCTTTAATCCGAACGCATCCCGTCCGAAGCCGGCTGTGTCCGAGTATAAGCCTGCGGGGGCCGGTCAGTTTGGAGCCCGTCCGACGAATCCGATGTTCGGAAAGCAGGAGAATGGAGATGACGGTGAGGAGAAGATTAAGATTCCGCCGTTCATTCAGAATTATTCTTCCAAGAAAAAGTAATAGCTTAAGACGTTTTTACGAGGCTGTTGCATCGAAGTGATGCAAACAGCCTCATTTTTTGTGTGATTTTGTCGAATTTTGCGGTTGAAATTGGGAAAAATCCCCAAATATTTACAAAATTTGTAAATGAGATGATGTATAATGGGAAAGGAAAAAAGGAGGTGGAATCCGGTAGAACTATATATAGATAGTTACATAATGGCAAGCTTTTGGTTGCATCTGCTGTGTTTAAGAATATGGGACATAATCGGAAGCCGGGCACAATCCGGAGGGAAACGGTTTCGTATTCCGGCGGCGGCCCTGTTTTGCGCATTGACGGATGCGCTGATGCTGATTCTTGGCGGTTTTGCCGGAAACAGCGGAATGTGGTGGTGGAGTCTTGTTGCGATGTTAGAGCTTGTTACAGCTTCTGTTATTGCATTCGGAAGGTGCCGTGTAATAAGGAACAGTATGGTCTTGTTGGGAACAACGGCTTTGTTGGCCGGGATATTTCAATTGTTTCCTATTAAAAATATAGGCTTATATTGTTGCATCGGAAGTTTGTTACTTCCGGTAATCAAAAGAGGAGTGACTTCTTTATTGCATACAAGACAAACCGAATGTATGTTATATGAAGCAAAACTTACACAAAACGGAAAAGAGAAAGAGTTATCTGCCTTTATGGATACAGGAAACAGGCTTCGGTTGTTCGGAAGCACTGTGCCGGTAGTGGTGGTGGATGAGAAATATCTTACGGACTGGATAAAGGAAGCGGAATACTTTATGCCGCAGAAAGTAGTGGTTTTACCATATAAAGGAGTAGGCGGAAACGGACTTTTACGGGGAGTAAGAGTACAATGCAGGCTTACATCGGAAACCGGAGAGATAGTAAACAGAGAAGTGGCCGCGGTATCGGCAGGACATAAGTTGTTTCAGGGTTGCGCATATCAGATGATTTTGCAACCGGAGGTAATGCAGTGTGTAAGGAATACACAGGAAGGAGCAGAGAATGTTATTTAAAGTTTCTATACCAAATCGCTTTCAGTTTCGTATGATTCCGAATTTGACGGCGCTTTTATTGGGACAATACGGGGAAATTCATTATATCGGTGGGACAGAGGTATTACCGCCACCCTATACACCGGAGGAAGAGGCCAGAATGATTGAGGCATTAATGGAGGATGAGAGCGGGGAAGCAAGAGCAGAATTGGTGGAGCATAACTTGCGGCTGGTAGTGTATATTGCTAAAAAATTTGATAACACAGGGGTAGGTGTGGAAGATTTGATTTCCATCGGAACCATCGGACTGATTAAGGCAATCAATACCTTTAATCCGGATAAGAATATAAAGTTAGCCACGTATGCTTCCAGATGCATCGAAAATGAAATTCTGATGTATTTGCGCAGAAGCAGTAGACAGAAAATGGAAGTATCTTTTGACGAGCCTCTCAATGTGGATTGGGACGGAAACGAATTGTTGCTTTCGGATGTATTGGGGACGGAAGAAAACGAGGTTTACAAGGGCCTGGAAGAAGAGGCTGACCGTAATTCCCTGTTTCGGGCATTGGATTGCTTAAATGACAGGGAGCGATTGATTATTAATCTTCGCTACGGTTTGGAAAGCGGTGACGGCAATGAACATACCCAGAAAGAAGTAGCGGATTTGCTTGGGATTTCCCAGTCGTACATATCCAGATTGGAAAAACGGATTATGAAACGGTTACGAAAAGAAATGATGATTGCGTGACAGAAGTTGACAAAAGGTCTTAGTATAAGATGAAGCGCCATGGCGCATCCTTATTATAGCAGTATATGAGAAATTATCCTTGTATAGTGCACAACAGGAGGGATGTGTCATGGCGCTTTATAAAGTTGAGATATGTGGAGTAAATACAGCGAAATTACCGCTTCTGAGCAATGAAGAAAAGGAAGAGTTGTTTGGCCGGATAAAAAAGGGGGATCGTCAGGCAAGGGAACAATATATCAAAGGAAATCTGAGACTGGTACTGAGCATTATCCAGCGATTTTCCGGGAACAACGAAAACGTGGACGATTTATTTCAAATCGGGTGCATCGGCCTGATGAAGGCAATCGATAATTTTGATACAAGCCAGGGGGTAAAGTTTTCTACTTATGCGGTCCCTATGATTATCGGTGAAATCAGACGATACTTGAGGGACAACAACTCCATCCGGGTCAGTCGTTCCTTAAAAGATGCTGCTTATAAAGCTATCTATGCAAAGGAGGTTTTGACAAAGGAACTGAACAGAGATCCTACCATAGCAGAATTGGCGGAACGAACCGGCCTTACGGCAGAAGAAATCAACGAAGCCTTTGATGCGATACAGACGCCGGTTTCTTTATATGAACCGGTATACAAAGAAGGCGGAGATGCGCTCTATATTATGGATCAGGTCTGTGACAAAAAGAACAGAGAGGATGTGTGGATTGAGGAAATCTCGCTAAAAGATGCAATGGAACGATTACCGGAACGGGAACGCATGATTATCGGAATGCGTTTTTTTCAAGGGAAAACGCAGATGGAGGTAGCGGATGAAATACACATCTCCCAGGCACAGGTTTCAAGATTGGAAAAAAGTGCGTTAAAAGGGATGAAACAGTATTTGTCCGACAGGAAAAAATGAATGTTTGTCGAAATGTGTTCAGATTTCTTGTCGAAAGTGGGATAGACTTGACAGTAGGAGTGCAAAGTGCTAAGATAAGTTCGGTTTTTGGTATTATGGATGATGGGTGGAACAAGAATCCGAGAGGTGAATATTATGTTAGTTGCTTTGTTTGTACTTTGGTTAGTGTTTAACGGAAAAGTAACTTTAGAACTTGTAATCATCGGCATCGTTTTATCGGCTGCCGTGTATGCTTTTTGTTGCAAATTTTTAGAATACAGTCCGAAACGTGAGCTGCTTGCTCTGCGACTTTTGCCGCAGGGCATCGGCTACTTTTTTGTGCTTATAAAAGAAATCGTAAAAGCAAATTGCGGTACCATCGGTCTGATTGTATCACCGAAATATGATGTGGAACCGGTACTGGTCACCTTTAAGACAGAGCTTAAGACAGACCTGGCAAAGACAATATTGGCCAATTCCATTACGTTGACACCTGGAACCATTACGGTGGAACTGACGGAGGATGAATTTAAGGTACATTGTCTGGATAAGGAAATGGCGGAAGGACTTGCTGACTCGGTATTTGTAAAGAAACTTTTAAAGATGGAGCAAACCGCTGGAAAATAAGGAGGCATACATATGGAAACGGCATATTCTGTGTTATATATCGGTGTGATGATTGGATTCGCACTTTGCATTTTATGTTGCTTGATTCGGGCCATCAAAGGACCGAGAACGACAGACCGTATTGTGGCAATTAATATGATTGGAACCTTATCCGTTATTATTATCGCCATTATGTCATTGTATTTGGGAGAAAATTTTCTTCTTGACATTGATCTGATTTATGCAATGGTAAGTTTTCTTGCGGTGGTAGTTTTGACAAAGGTGTATATGGGTGTACATAGAGAAGCGGAAATCAGAGAACAGAAAAAAGAGGAACAGCAGAAAAAGGAGGAAGTACAATGATAGAATGGATCCGATTTGCGGTAGTGGCATTTTTTTTGCTGGCGTCTCTTTGTCTGGCGGTAATATCCGTGGCCGGAGTGTTTAAATTTAAATTTGTTTTGAACCGGATGCATGCGGCAGCGATTTGTGATTCCTTTGCATTGCTGGTTGCCATGATAGGAATTGCGGTTGCATACGGACTATCCTTTGCAACGGTAAAAGTATTTCTGATTGTTGTGTTGATTTGGATAGCCAGCCCGGTTTCCGGACATTTGATTGCCCGTTTGGAGGTTACTACGGACAAGCATATCACAGAAGAATGTGAGGTGCAGGACTAATGGAAATTATGGAAATGATTTTATTGACGTTTTTGGTAGTGTGTGCACTTTCGGTGGCACTTTCCAAAAATCTGTTGACGACGATTGTTATTTTTATGGCGTACAGCGTCATTATGTCGATTATCTGGATGATTTTGGAATCTCCGGACCTGGCGATTACGGAGGCTGCGGTAGGAGCAGGTGTAACCAGTGTGTTATTCTACATTACGTTAAAGAAAATACATGCCATGAAGGGAGAAGAGGACGATGAAACTGAGGAATGATTATGAAGCATCTCTTTGGCGTCGTCTCGTCCGTTTTGTGGAAGGTGAGTCTTTTGAGGAAGCGGAACGTCGTTCCCGGAAAAAGCATGAAGACGATGCAATGCAACAACAGGTGGAAGATGCAAAGGCCGACCGGCTGTTTGATCCGGAAAACAAAGAAAGCCGGAAACAACGTCTGGAGCGGGAGCATGAAAAAGAAGCGGAAGAGTTGTATGAAAAGTACAAGAATTGGCCGAAGGAGCGGGGCGTGAAGATTTTCGGACGTCTTTACGCGATTATGGCGGTATTATTGTGCGTAGCGATTATTGTGACGCTTCTTGTTACGGTTTCTTATTTGCCGGAGTTCGGTTCACCGGACAATCCGAATAATAATGAAGTTGTAGAAAAATATAACAAAGACGGTCTTGCCGATACGGGAGCCACCAATGCCGTAGCCGGTATGATTCTGGATTATCGTGCCTTTGATACTTTGGGAGAAGCACATGTGTTGTTTGTGGCAACGGTTTGTGTGATGATTTTGTTACGTCTGGAACTTAATAAGGACGGAAAACCGACAGATCGAAAACGGGCGGAAGAGGAGAATGATCGTCTGTACGAACCGAAAAACGATAAGATTTTGCAGCTGTCTGCAAAAATACTGGTTCCTGTCATTGTTTTATACGGAATCTATGTAATATTGAACGGCCACTTATCGCCGGGTGGCGGCTTTTCCGGCGGTGCTATTGTGGGTGCGGGACTGATTTTGTATGTAAATGCCTTTGGATTTGAACGGGCAAGCCGTATTATGAATCGAAAGAATTATGCGATTATTTCCGTTGTTCCGTTGCTGTTTTATGCACTTGCAAAAGGATATTCCTTTTTTACGGGAGCCAATCATTTACCGAGCGGAATCCCGAAGGGAACACCGGGAGCTATTTTATCCGGTGGTTTGATTTTACCGTTAAATATTTGCGTGGGCCTGGTGGTAGCATGTACCATGTACCATTTCTATACGTTGTTCCGTAAAGGAGGAATGTAAGATGTTAGGAAATTTGTTTGCAAACTATTACGAAGCAGTATCCGTTATTTTATTCGGAATCGGGTTTACAACGCTTTTGCTGAACCGTAACATGATAAAGAAGATTCTGGGACTCAATATTATGGATACGGCTATCTATTTGTTTTTGGCAGCAAAGGGATACATATTCGGCAGAAAGGTGCCGATTGTAACGGGAACCGTTCCGGAACCGGAAACCTATATCAATCCGATTCCCACCGGTTTGGTTTTAACGGGTATCGTAGTGTCTGTCAGTGTAACGGCGGTAATGCTGTCCCTTACAATACGGTTATACAGAAGATATCATACCCTTGATATTGATGAGATTACACGCCTTGTGAAGGAGGAAAAATAATGGAGTTTATACGTAATTTTCCGTTCTTTTGTATTATCCTTTGTCTGGCAACCGGTGTAATTTCTGCGATATTGAAGCCGTCTGTTGCAAGAAAAGTATCGGTAGGTCTAGTGTCTGTATGTTGTATTGCATCCGTAGGTGTATTGGTTTATACGATGCATACGGGAACATCGTTTATTTATATGATGGGACACTTCCCGGCACCCTTCGGAAATGAAATCAGAGCCGGTGCCTTGGAAGGCTTAATGGCTACTTTTTTCTCTGTTATCATGTTGCTTGCGCTTTTGGGCGGAGATAAGTACCTGAGGGCGGACATGGAGCAGGTAAAGCAGAATTTGTATTATGCTTTAATCAATCTGTTGTTAAGCTCTTTGCTTGCACTGATTTATACCAACGATTTATTTACCGCATATGTTTTTGTGGAAATCAATACCATTGCGGCAGGCGGTCTGATTATGATACGAAGCAACGGACATTCTATCCTGGCGGCTACAAAATATATGATTATGAGTTTGTTGGGGTCCGGTTTGTTGTTAATCGGTATTTCTCTGCAGTATGACCTGACCGGTCATTTGTTAATGGAAAACATTCATGATTCTGTGGCGGTGCTTGCCGCAAACGGAGAGTATACCGTGCCTCTTACCGTAATTATCGGTTTGATTAGTGTCGGTATTGCCATTAAAAGCGCGTTGTTCCCGTTTCATGCCTGGTTACCGGATGCGTATGGGTATTCTACGGCATCATCAGCGGCTATCTTGTCCAGTCTGGTTTCCAAAGCGTACATATTTTTGCTCATTAAGATTATGTACCGTGTCATCGGAACGGAGGTGTTCTGGGACAGTAAGATAACCAATGTGTTCTTTGTGCTGGGTATTGCGGGAATGTTGTTCGGTTCCATCAGTGCGATGAAGGAACATGATATGCGGAAGATGATTGCATTTTCCTCGGTAGCCCAGATCGGTTATATTTACATGGGCTTCGGTTTTGGTACCGAACTTGGTACTGTGGCAGCAATATTCCATATTTTATCCCATGCCGCAACAAAGTCCATGCTGTTTGTGGCATGCAGAGGATTGTCGGAGGTGTCGGGAAACAAGAAGGATTTTTCAGACTTAAAGGGCTCCGGGTTCCGGAACAGAACAGCAGGCGTTGCTTTTTGCGTGGGTTCCTTGTCTATGGTAGGTGTGCCATTGTTTGCCGGATTTATTTCGAAATGGTATCTTACCTCCGCTGCTTTGGAAAGCTTGGAAAGCAGTACGATAAAGATGGCGGTGTCTGTGATTGTTTTGGCAATCAGTACAATTTTAAATGCGTTGTATTTCATTCGTGCGGTTATATCTGTGTATACTCCGAGGAATGAGCATTATAATGATCCGACGTTCCGGCCGGGAAAGTTATTTTGCTTCGGAATTGCATGTTTTATTGTGATAAATTTTGTTTTGGGACTGGCTTCTTATCCGATTATTGAAATAATCGAAAAAGGACTCGGAATGTTCTTTTAACGAAGGAGGATGAAAATGGGAAAAGATATTTTCATTATATTGCAGGTGGTATTTCCTGTAATTGCCGGCGGACTTTTATTTCTCCTGCCATGCAGGGAAAACCGGAAATTTCAAAAGTTATATGTAACGGCAGTATTGGCAATGGAAGCGATACTGGTATTTGGTTCCCTGTTTATTGAAACTACAAGTGTAGAATGTTTTTATCTGACACCGGAAGTGCGTATGATTTTATGCAATGACGGATTGTCCCGTTTGTTTTGTGTCCTGGTGGCGGCAGTATGGTTGCTTGTGGGGATTTATTCCTTCCGTTATCTGGAACACTCCGAAAAGCCGGTTATGTTTTTCGGATTCTATGTGATTTCGCTGGGTGTGCTTCAGGGAATCGGTCTTGCCGGTAATCTTGTTGCATTTTATCTGTTTTATGAATGGATGACTTTAATGACGGTTCCGCTTGTGTTCTTTACCCGTAGTCGTGAATCCATTCATGCTGCAAGAAAGTACTTTTTCTATTCTGTTGCGGGCGCAGCATTTTCACTGGCCGGTATTTTCCTGTTGGCAGGAAACGCAGAAGGTCTTTTATTTACCGGGAATGCATTAAATGAGACGGCAAATACTACAGAAGTTTTAGCTGCAGGCTTGTTGCTTATTATCGGATTCGGTACCAAAGCAGGTATGTTTCCGATGCACGGCTGGCTTCCTACAGCTCATCCGGTGGCACCGGCACCGGCATCGGCGGTGCTTTCCGGTGTAATTACCAAGGCCGGTGTGTTCGGTATTATCAGAAGCCTTTATTATGTCATCGGAATGGAGACATTACAGGGAACTTATGTGCAGACTGTATTTCTCATATTGACGCTGATTACGGTGTTTATGGGATCTATGCTTGCATACAAAGAAAAGGTATTAAAAAAGCGTATGGCGTATTCTACTGTAAGCCAGGTGTCGTATGTGTTGTTCGGTCTTGCGTTGTTTTCTCCGGCCGGCTTTGCGGCTGCATTATTGCATGTGGTATTTCACTCTGTGATTAAAAACGGATTATTCCTTTTTGCCGGAACCGTCATTCATCAGACAGGAGAGGAACGGGTAGAAGGCTTAAAAGGTTTCGGCAAGGGTATGCCGGTAACGTTTTGGTGTTTTACCTTTGCTTCCATGGCGTTGGTAGGTATTCCGCCGATGTCCGGTTTTGTAAGTAAGTGGTATTTGGCAAAGGGAGCTCTCGCAGCTCCGATAGGAGACTTCTCGTATATAGGACCGGCTGTATTGTTGGTAAGTGCACTGCTTACGGCGGGGTATTTGCTTTCTATCACAGCAGACGGCTTTTTCCCGGGAAAGGAGTTTGCATTTGCCGAGAATAAGCCGAAGGAAGCAGGCGTATCCATGTTGTTTCCTCAGGTGGTATTTGCACTTGCGGCATTGCTTCTCGGATTGTTTGCATCTCCGTTATACCGGTTTGTGTCGGAGCTTGGGAATGGTTTGTTACTGTAGGATAAAAGGAGATTGATATGAGTCAGTATTTCATGTTACTTCCGATTATTGTACCGATATTGTTCGGTGCATGTATTCCGTTGTTTCATTTTAAAAATGCAGGGCTCCGTAAAGCATATGTAGGCGGTGTGGCATTACTGAATACAGTTTGTATGTTTTTGGTAATGTTTGTGGTGAACCCGGAAGGTGACTTTATGTTACTTAATATGGCCGGGGAACTGTCCATTTCCTTTCATGTGGACGGACTGGGCTGTGTGTTCGGCTCTCTGGTGGCGGTTTTGTGGCCGATTGCAACCTTCTATGCATTTGAGTATATGAAACATGAAGGAAGAGAAAATACATTTTTTACCTTTTTTACAATGACATACGGTATCACGGTAGGAATTGCATTTGCCGCAAACCTTATGACCTTATATTTGTTTTATGAGTTACTTACGTTTGTAACGTTGCCGCTTGTTATGCACGGGATGAGTAAAAAATCGATTTTTGCGGGAAGACGTTATGTAACCTACTCGGTGGGAGGAGCAGCGTTTGCATTTATCGGAATCGCATTTATTCTTACCTTTGGCGACAGCATTCATTTTGAATACGGCGGTGTGCTTACCGGCGGTTATTCTGTGTTGCAACAGAATCTGCTTTTGGTGGCATATTTGTTTACTGTGTTTGGGTTTGGCGTAAAGGCAGCTATTTTTCCGTTACATAAGTGGTTGCCGACGGCTTCCGTGGCACCGACACCGGTAACGGCACTTCTTCATGCGGTAGCGGTTGTAAAAGCAGGCGCATTTGCCATTATCCGAATCACATATTTCAGTTTCGGAACCGACTTTTTGAAGGGAACTTATGCCCAGTATATTTTAATGGCTGCTTCCTTGCTTACGATTTTGTTCGGTTCCACAATGGCGTTAAAAGAGATGCATTTAAAGCGCCGGCTTGCCTATTCTACCGTCAGCAATTTGTCATATATCGTGTTTGGAGCCTCCTTAATGACCTCGGAAGGTCTTATGGGAGCACTGACCCACATGGTAGTTCACGGCGTTGTTAAGATTACTCTGTTCTTCTGTGCGGGAGCAGTATTGTATAAAACCGGGAAAGAGTATATTTCCGACCTGCAGGGCATGGGAAAGCGCATGCCGGTTACTTTTGCATGTTTTGTTGTAGGAAGTGTTGCTTTGGTGGGGATTCCGCCGTTGCCGGGATTTCTTAGTAAGTGGAACCTTGCGGTGGGGGCCATGAGCGAAGGAAGTCTGCTTGCCATGACAGGTATTGTAGTGTTGCTGATTTCTGCAGTGTTGACGGCAATCTATTTGTTTGTAGTTGTCATTAAAGCTTGTTTTCCTGCAAAGGATGGGGGACAGGAGGACTTGATCCGTTGTGAGGCAAACGGATATATGACGATTCCGCTGATCCTTTTATGTGTGCTTATTGTAATCATCGGAATAGTTGCGCATCCGTTTTCTGAGATACTGGCTGAGATTGCGAAAGGAGGTTCTGTATTATGATTGAATCACTTCATTTTACAACAGACGGCTTTCGTATCGTGTATGCGTTGCTTGCCAGCTTGCTTTGGGTAATGACGCTGCTGTTTTCCAAACAGTACTTTAAGGGACATAAGAACCTGGGGCGGTATTTCTTCTTTTATTTTGTAACCTACGGCGCGGTATTGGGTGTGTTTTTTGCTGCAGACCTTTTGACTTTATTTCTGTTTTTTGAAATCATGTCCTTTACGTCTTATGTATGGGTGGCCCAGGAAGAGACAAAGGCAGCGCTCCGTGCATCCAAAACCTATCTTGCCATTGCCGTTATCGGTGGTTTGACCATGTTAATGGGTATTTTTATGCTTTCTCATGCGCTTGGAACATTGACAATTTCGGAACTTCGATCCGCAGTGAATGCATTTTTTGCTGGTGAGGGTGGTAATTTCGGCAATCGTCAGACGTATTTGTATATCAGTGCAGCGCTACTGACGGTAGGATTTGGAGCAAAGGCGGGCGTGTTTCCTCTGCACATATGGCTTCCGAAGGCACATCCGGCGGCACCGGCACCGGCTTCCGCATTATTGTCCGGTATGTTGACGAAATGCGGTGTGTTCGGTATGCTGATTGTAAATTGTTATGTACTGTTTGCCGATGCAGCTTGGGGAAAGGTAATACTTGTTCTGGGTACGGTGACCATGGTGGTAGGAGCGGTACTTGCGTTGTTTTCCGTTGATTTGAAACGTACCTTGGCATGTTCTTCCGTATCTCAGATTGGATTTATTACCTTCGGTATCGGAATGATAAGTTGTATGGGCGGAACCGGGATTGCGGTAAACGGAACCGTATATCATATGGTAAACCATACACTGTTAAAGCTTGTATTGTTTATGGCGGCCGGTGTGGTTTATGTCAATACCCATTCACTTGATTTGAATGTGATTCGCGGATACGGAAGAAAGCATCCGTGTCTGGCGGTGGCGTTTTTGTTCGGGGGTCTTGGCCTTGCCGGTGTACCGGGACTGAACGGTTATATCAGTAAAACACTGCTTCATGAGAGTGTAGTAGAGCACATGCATCATCTGGAAGCAGCCGGGCATCATTCCGAGATTTCGCTTTTTAAGACCTGTGAAGTATTGTTTTTGATTGCGGGCGGACTTACGCTTGCTTATATGTTAAAACTCTTTATAGCTATTTTCGTGGAAAAAGGAAACCATGGGACTTCAGAAAAGAAGCATAGCATGACCCCGCTATCGGCAATTGCCGTATGCGGTTCCGCTTTGTTGCTTCCTGTATTGGGAATGACACCGGATCTGATTTTTGCAAAGATTGGAAAAGCGGCAAATGCATTCCTTTGTCCGGAGGAACTTCACGGACATGAGCATGCGATTCACTGGCTTTCTTTTGAAAATTTAAAGGGGTCGGCTATTTCCGTGGGAATCGGTGTTGCGGTATATTTCCTTGTGGTTCGCACACTGCTGATGAAGAAGGAAGACGGCAGAAAATGTTATGTGAACCGGCTTCCAGGCTGGCTTGATTTAGAAGAATCGGTATACCGGCCGGTTGTTTTAAAACTGGTACCGTCTGTGCTTGCGGGAATCAGCCGTCTGGTGGATCGGTTGCCGGAAGTGTTACGTGTTCTTCCGTTTATTTGTGCATTTTTCTGTCGGGTGTTCGATACATTCATTGACGGGATTGTGGGACTATTACGAAGAACGTTGTTTTCGCCGAGAAAGAAGAAGATGTTATTGCGGGTTGGTACAAAGATGACCCATATGTTCGGAACCGCAATGGACGGGATTGTATTTGTGTTAAATAAGACTTTGTTCCATAATCATCCGATAAAAAAGTCCTTTGTATCTGTGTTTGCCGTAAGTGAACTGGAAGCAAGACAGACGTTTTCCCTGATTACGGGAAGCGTGTCTTTCGGACTTTTATTAGCTGCTATGGGCCTTGCACTTTCACTAATTTATCTGCTTTTTTAAAAAGTTTTGAAAAGTATTGAAACTCTCGTACAAATTTGGTATGATATACATAATAAGCAAAAGGGGATGGGATGCTTTTGAAAGTAATGAAGCAGATTTACGGATGAAATTGGCGTTAGCCAAGAAAGGAATGGGGATTATATGGCAGAAATTATTTCGGTAGAACATGTTAACCCGTTTTTATTATCGGCACAGCAGATATTAACGCAAGTTTGTAATATTCAGACAAAAGTAGGACCTCTTTCCAAGGATAATATGTGTATTGACGGGGAACCTGTATTTATTATGTTAGGTGTAACCGGTGAAATGTCGGGACAAGTATGTATTGTATTTGACATAGATGTTGCGAAGGATATTGCATCCCGCATGATGATGGGGATGCCGGTAGATGAGATTGACGATATGGCAAAGAGTGCACTCAGTGAGCTTGGAAATATGATTATGGGAAATGCGGCAACGCTTCTTTCGAACAATAATCTCAGAATTGATATTACACCACCGACTCTCGGAATGGGGAATGCAAAGTTGACCTCTCCGAATATGACATCCATTAAGGTTCCGTTGGTGTATGAGGGCGGCGAGGTTAAGTTGTTCTTCTTGTTAAAGCTGGCATAGGTTCAGAATAGAAAAGAGAAGGTGACGCAAAGGCATCACCTCTTTTTTTGGGTGAATGGAAACAGGAGATTTGGGATGAGTCAGACAAAAAAGAAAGATTTTAATTATCAAAGTAAACATACGCCGGAGAGTCCGCGCATTACAAAGAAAATGCGTAATATTTTGATTGCGGTTGCGGCGGTAGTGGTAGTAATGATTGTTGTGCTATTATGCGTGGAAAGCAGTATGCAGAACAAGATTGTTGTGAAGAATAAGTCTTCTCATAACATTACTTCTATTAAGTTCTGGTATGAGGATGTAAATGGTGGGATTACAGACATTATGGACCTCGGGGCATTGGGTGCCAAAGAGAAGATTTCAAAGTCCACGGAGTCCCTTGCTCTTTCAGAGCTTATGGTGGAAGATGCATGTCTTTCCGTGTACATCGTGTTTGAGGACGGTGGCAAGGCATTGGTACAGACCGGTCAGTTTTTATATGACTTTGACGGCAAAATCAGCCTTGTAATTTCTGATACGGATGAAGAAGAATTAATGCTTCATTTAAAAGCCGGAGAGGGGTTGTTCAATTCTTCATCCACAACCGGCTGTGATGATATCTACTATGTCAATCCGAAGGATGGCTATATCGAATAATCGGTTGCTTTGGATTGATTGATAGAATAGAAAGGGCGTCGGATGACGTTAGAAAGGAAAAAGTATGATTACATTATTAAAAAACGGCGCGTATGTGGTAAACGGAGAAGTAATCGAGGATACCGCAGACGGTAAGCAGAAAGTGGCTGCAATGCTGGGCAGTGTCCCGGCAGCAGAAGAAGCAAAGAAGGCAACATTATCCTATGGGATTTTAGAGGCACACAACACCTCCGGTTCCATGGATAAGCTGAAAATTAAGTTTGATAAGCTGACCTCTCACGATATTACGTTTGTAGGCATTATCCAGACTGCAAGAGCCAGCGGACTTACCGAATTCCCGGTTCCGTATGTTCTTACCAACTGTCACAACAGTCTTTGTGCGGTAGGCGGTACCATTAATGAGGATGATCACATGTTTGGTCTTTCCTGTGCAAAGCGTTACGGCGGCATTTATGTTCCGCCGCACCAGGCAGTTATTCATCAGTTTGCGAGAGAAATGCTGGCAGGCGGCGGCAAGATGATTCTCGGTTCCGACAGTCATACCAGATACGGTGCATTAGGTACCATGGCAGTAGGTGAGGGTGGTCCGGAGCTTGTAAAGCAGCTTCTTAACAAGACCTATGATATCAACATGCCGAAGGTAGTGGGCGTACATATGACCGGTAAGCCGGCTAAGGGCGTTGGTCCGCAGGATATCGCACTTGCAATTATCGGTGCTGTATTTGCTAACGGCTATGTTAACAATAAGGTAATGGAGTTCTTCGGTGAAGGCGTTCACAACATGAGCGTGGATTACCGTATCGGCGTGGACGTTATGACTACGGAGACCACCTGTCTTTCCTCCATCTGGGAGACCGATTCCGCAGTGGAAGAGTTCTACGAGATGCACGGACGTAAGGAAGACTACAAGGAATTAAAGCTTGCGCCGGTGGCTTACTACGACGGTATCATCGAGGTTGAGCTTGACAAGATTCGTCCGATGATTGCAATGCCGTTCCATCCGAGCAATGTATACACCATCGCCGACTTAAAGGCAAATCTTGAGGACATCCTCGCTGAAGTTGAGAAGAAGGCTTTAGTCAGCCTTGACAATAACAAGGTTACCTATAAGCTTCGCGACAAGATTCGTAACGGTAAGCTCTACATCGAGCAGGGCGTTATTGCAGGTTGTGCAGGCGGCGGCTTCGAAAATATTTGTGACGCAGCAGATATCTTAAAGGATAAGTTCATCGGTAACGATGAGTTCTCCTTAAGCGTATATCCGGCCAGCCAGCCGATTTTCATGGAGCTTGTTAAGAACGGCAGAGTGGCAGAACTGATGCGTGCAGGTGCGACTATCCGTACCGCATTCTGCGGACCGTGCTTCGGCGCAGGGGATGTTCCGGCAAACAACGGACTCAGTATCCGTCATTCCACCCGTTACTTCCCGAACCGTGAAGGTTCCAAGGTTACCAACGGTCAGATTGCTTCCGTTGCGCTTATGGACGCTCGTTGCAT
>JAZNBY010000210.1:0-2705 GCA_045587325.1 Lachnospiraceae bacterium
TAAAGTATACCGCGGATGAAATGGACCATCCTATGTCGGAACTGTCCGGAGGACAAAAGGCAAAGGTATTGCTCCTTAAAATGAGTTTATCCAAAGCAAATGTGCTGATTCTGGATGAGCCTACCAGAAACTTTTCTCCGCTGTCCGGTGGGGTGATACGAAAGATTTTAGCGGAGTTTCCGGGAGCTATATTAAGCATATCCCACGACCGGAAATATATCGAGGAGGTGTGTGATACTGTTTACCGGCTGACGGAGACGGGACTGGAGGCAGTGGAAGTGAAACAATAACAGAACCGGAACAGCAATAAAACCGGAATCAAATAAAAATGAATTCAAAAAGTCAAGAGATGCGCAGTCTGTCATGATAAAATGAAGTAAAATGAGTTACGAAAGATGGTGACGGCTATGAAGACAAAGGCATCGGACGGTTTGAAAAATCACTTTTTTATACTTGGGGTCGCCCTAAAACAGAGCAAGCTTTATTTTTGCATCTTTATTTTGATGATTTTAGTTGCAAATGCAAAGGACATTGCTTTGGTGGTGGCACCCAAGTATATTTTTGATGCGCTGCAGTTCGGTGGTTCCTTTGGAGCCATAGTGGTGCCGGTACTTTTTTATGTAATTGTTTATTTGGGACTACACGGTCTGGTGCATGGCCTTACCTACCTAAGAAAAGTGATGGAAATGAAGTTAAAGATGCGGCTTAACGTGAACCTGGGCGAAAAGTTCATGAAGGCAGATTACAGCTTTTTGGAGGAGCATACTTCCGTAGATATGTTTGAGCGGGCAAAGACTGCCATCTCCGGCGGAATCAGTGATTTGCAGACCATTGGTGTCATTGAAGAACAGGGGATTTCCGGCTATTTTGAACAGCTTTACCGTCTCATAAAGGACATCATATTGTTAGGCAGTATGCTCTATGTGTTCCGCTACATGGAATGGGAGACCTTGGTTCTGGTACTTATTTGTATTGTGCTGAATACGGTATTCAGTATAATCCAGATGAATGCAAAAGCGGCGGTGAGGGAGAAGTCGGCGCCGGGCCACAACAGAAGACGGTATTGCAACCGGCTGCTTCGGAGCTTTGAATATGGGAAGGAATTCCGTGTGTTCGGCATGAACAAGTTGGTGGTGGACAAATGGCAGGAATGTACGGATGAGTTTTTGACGGTACGGGATTACTACCAGAAGAGGTGTTGGTTTGCCTCTATTTTATTTTATATCGTGAACAACGGCATGCGGCTTGTGGTATTGCTCAGTCTTATATTGAAACTGAAAGACGGGGCCATAACCGTAGGTGATTTTACCATGGTGTTCGCAGCGATTGTTACTTTTTCGGATACGGCCCAGGATTTGCTGCAGGCCATACTGGCGCTGAATATTTTCTCCGGCTTTATGACGGATTACAGAAGGTGTGCGGAACTGCCGGATGTGGAGAAGTCTTCCGGCGAACTTATGCTTGGCGAGGTCGAATATGAAATCGAATTCAAACATGTGTGGTATCGTTATAACGGTGCTCCAAGAGGCTTCTATGCATTAAAGGACATCAATGTGGTATTGAAGCCTGCGGAAAAGATTTCTGTGGTAGGCTTTAACGGAGCCGGGAAAACCACCTTTATTAAGCTTTTGCTGGGCTTGTATGAACCGACCAAGGGAGAAATCCTGATTAACGGGAGAAACCGGAAGGAATACTCGGAAGAGAGCCTGAGACGGTATATGAGTGCGGTATTCCAGGATTATAAGATGTTCGCCATGAGTGTGGAGGATAACATTACCTTAGGGGCAACAGGAGAGGGAGAACGTCTTGGGGAGGCTATGGAACGGGCCGGAATCAGAGAACGGATTGAACGGCTGGATAAGCGGGAAAAAGCAGTTATCGGAGGATTTTTTGAAGAAGGCGACCTGCTCTTATCCGGCGGAGAATCCCAAAAGATTGCTATGGCCAGAAGCTTTTTCAGAAGGACGCCGGTGATTGCCCTGGATGAACCTACCTCTGCCCTTGATGTGGTTTCCGAGGATGCTATGTATAAGAGAGTGATGGAGCAGGCAAAGGAGGAGACGATTTTATTTATTTCCCACCGGCTTGCCAGTGCCCGGTTCTGCGACCGGATTCTGGTGTTTGATTCCGGACAGATTATCGAAGAGGGCACCCATAATGCACTTCTTATGAAGCAGGGCTGTTACTATGATATGTGGAGCGTACAGGCAGAAAAGTTTAACGGAGGGGATGCGTATGAAGAACAGTAACAGTAATCTTTCGGTTATGGCATACAGTATAAAGACCCTGTTCCGTATGGACAAAGCTTATCTGTGTTTTTTTTGCTTGTCCATGATTATTACGGCATTGATTCCTTTTGTAGATGCAAAGCTGGTCAGTGAAGTCATCAATCTGACGTTGTCGGAGCAGGAGGTAGAGCAGGCTATGGTGGCAGCCTGTATCATGCTGGGAGTGATGACGGTGTTGCAAATCGGGGATGCTTTTGTCATGTGGCACCGCAGCAGGCA
This sequence comes from Lachnospiraceae bacterium, assembly GCA_045587325.1. Lineage (GTDB taxonomy): Bacteria > Bacillota > Clostridia > Lachnospirales > Lachnospiraceae > SIG307. The sequence goes on from JAZNBY010000210.1 coordinate 2,508, forward strand.
TTATTTGTCTATGTGTAACCGGTTTGACGTGATGTTAGCGGAGAAAACCCTTGGCATGCGATATGAAAAGGCGGAAAGCCCGAAGATGGCGGAGATGCGGATGAGGGCAGCCAGAGGTGCTGCTGCAGTACAGCTCGTAGGAGAATCCGTGACGGACTTTGGTTCCGCTCTGATTAAGATGGTAAGCTGTGCGGCTAT
>JAZNBY010000211.1:0-6705 GCA_045587325.1 Lachnospiraceae bacterium
ACTGACTATCTTGTGCTTAAAATACTTGTCCAGTCCATGATACTCGGTAATATACGCACTCCACTCAGACACATCATTTGACAAAAGCACAAGCTCATACTGCTCCGCGAACTTCTCCGCAAATGGTATGAAACCGGCATCTAATGTCAGATGATTTTCTATGTAATCTCGCATGTGATACCCAGTGTCCGTAAAACCAAGAAGCGATAAAAACGTATCCGAATTAATTTCTCCGTTTCCCGCTTTCGTGAAAAGCTTTTCCACTCGGAACTGTTTCGTAATCCGCTCATATTCAGTTTCATCAAAATGGTTATAGGTATACGGAATGAAATTACCCTTACTTTCTTCTATAATGACACCATACATATCAAAAATCAAAGTTGTAATCTTACTCATAACTGTTTGTTTCTCTCCTATATCCGCTTCACAAAGAATGTCTCTTCGTAGTCATCCTCTTTATTGACGTAGTTTCCGACTGCCTCATATCCCAAGGCTTTGTAAAATTCTGTCCCCTGCCAATTAAAGGTGTCCAAACGAATGGTATTTACTCCCTGCTCCTTCGCCTGTCGTTCCATTTCCTGTATCAGCTTTCGTCCATAACCTTGCCTACGATAACTTTCATCCACAAATACTGTGTCCACATACAAAATCTTGTACACGCTCATATAAGCAATCAGTCCGGCAATTAACGTTCCATCGTCTTCCAAGCCGATTCGCATCATACCGTCCAGACGATACTTAATATGTTGTGCATTATATTCATCCAGATAGTATCGGATTTCACATTCCTGCTCTTCCGATAAATCAATAATCTTCGGTTCCATTCATTTCTCCTTACAATCTCTTCGTAAAACAAATCACCCTGTTTGCTTCTTCAAATCCCATCTTCAAATGAAATGCCAAACTTCCCGTGTTCTCCAGTTCACAATCGCTGGCAAATTCCGTACACCCCATCTCCTTTGCCCAGGACTCACACTGCCTTAACAGATCCTTTGCATAACCTTTGTTCCGGTAAGCCTCTTCCACAAAGATTCCTTCCAGATATCCCACCGGACTGCTGTCGGTACCTTCTACATAATCATGTCGAAGCTGGCACTGGGCAAAACCGATAGCTGCCTCCCCTTCATACAGCAAAAACACAGCACTCTCCGGATTGGCAATAATCTCTGCCAAATCCTCTGTTAAGCCCTCTAATGTATTGTCTTCCCACATCTGTATGGCCAATTTTGCTACACACAATGCCTCATCTGTCGTTGCCTTTCTTATCATTACCTTCACTCCTTACTTTTCCTCCAAAATGCCATTACGGCATCCACCGTTGCTTCAATCTGCGCCTCATTGGAAATCGTCGGTGTACCATCGCCATCCTGTGCTCCGTACATCCCGAAATACGCATGACAACCACCGTCAAGAATCACTTCTGTAAAATCCTCCGGAAGATTTTTCTTGTTCTTCTCATATTTCTTCTTATTTAACACCTTATCTTCACTGCCGTATACGGACAACACATTCAGTTCCGTCTCCGATAAATCCTCCGTGGAATAGGAGCCAAACAAAAGCAATCCTTCGTACTCGTCTGAAACATCGCCCAAATAAGATGCCGCCATAGAGCCGCCCAAGGAATGACCGCCTATATACCAGTCCGTAATCTCCGGAAACTGTTCCGGTATTCCTTCCGCCGCATCCACATCAAACACAGCTAACCGAAACGGCATTTCCACCAATACGCACAGTACTCCTTCCGCCGCCAACGATTTTAACAGTGGTTCATAGGCAATTGCTTCCACCTTCCCGCCCGGATAAAAGATAAAACCGGTAGTAATCGTCTCCTCCCCCATCGCCGAATACACATAATATCCCTCCGAGGTTTTCTGCTTCTCTACCGGTACTTTGGTGGAAAAATCGGCAATCCTCTCCATATCTCCATGATAATAAATGCTTAAATAGATTCCGCAAGCCACCAAAAGTATAACCAATACGGAAAGAATGGAAGTTCCGATAATAAACAGCCGTTTTCTTTTCTTATTCTTAAACTGCATTCCTTTTCCTACTCCTTATCATATTCTCCGTACTCACAACCCACATTCTCAGCAATTACCACATCAATCAACTTTCTGCCCCGATACAGCTTCACCGTTCCTCTGCCGTTACCGCCGTTCCAAAGTCTGTTATGGAGTTTTTCCCATTCGGTGCTTCATAATTGACCAGTAACATATCTTTTTTATCACAAATAATGTCCGTCACCATTTTTTTACGCCATGTTTTTTGTTCTACATGCCATACAATCTGTGTATCTGTTTCCCTGCAATCAAATTTCGTACGGGTAAAGGTCCAGAACTTCGAAAAATTAAACTCATAACACTTTCCCTCGTACCAATACGCCGACAAAAGCTTACGTTTTAACACAAGCGGTCCCACCTTCGGACGTCCGCCACCGATGTCAAACACACTGTTCTCCAGCTTTTTTCCTGTTTTCCAACTGGTCAGATGATTGGAAGAAAGCCATACCCACGGCGAGGTAAAATCCTTGCCCCAGTTCTTATCCGCATACCCGTAGCAGGTTTCCGGCGTAACTATGTACTTTTCTCCGTTCCAGATAACTTCTCCGGAATATGCGGTTTTCATTCCTTCCGCATGCCAGAACATCTCAAATGCCTGTAGCGAACGGAACAACCTTCCTGCACCGTATCCCACATTAAATGCAACCTTTTTATCAATGGTAAGATTCCATTCCATCCTACCGGACTGACACATATATTCCGGGTGGTTTTGTGCCTCATCTTCGGTCACCACCACCATTCCCTTTGTTGAAGTTTCATCCAGATAGCAATCCTCTGCACGTACAGAAAAAGGGGGCGACATTGCCACAGAACAATTTTTCCATCCGAAAAAGCGATGAAGCTGCGCTGCGCCCTCTCCCCAGCATCCTGCCTTCACCATCAGATAGGACGGCTTGATTCCTTTTTCTTTATTCTCCGGTAACTGCCCGAATACCGGTTCTTCCCCGCCGTACGCCGGATTACATAAGAAGAACTCGATAAAAAAAGCCTTTTCTTTCCCTGTAACAGCATGACGGCCGGTAAAAGAATGCCACCACCAGTCATAGCCGCATTTTGCCTGCCCTTTTACAAGCATACATGCATTTCTTTCCGCTTCATGCTTATTAAACATCCCACACCTCCTGACTATAACGCAACCAATTCCACGATCCTCATGTCACATTCATCCACATAGCCGATATCCTGCTTCAAATCCCATAGCATAATATCGCTCATTTCATCTTCTTCTGTTACCACAAAAGGCTCCAATTGTTTTACCGTTCCTACAAACACAGCCTGATAACAAAACTCTCCGTTCGGTCGTTGCATCCGGGAAATTCCTTTAAAAACAAGATTCTCCGCCTTTTGGTGCGTTTCCTCCATCAACTCCCTCATTGCCGCCTCTCTGGCCGTTTCTCCCGGTTCAATGCCACCACCGCAAAACTCCCACTGCTGTCTCCATTTATTATAGCCGATCAAATATTGCCCATCCACCGTTACAATAGAAAAGGCTCCTGTCACATTTTCGTAATTCCCGATTTCCTCTTCCTTTATATCCAAGTGTTCCAGTAATGTCCAGCCGGATTTGTTCTTCGCAAGAAACAACGTATCCTTGCACTTCCGTTCGCCCTTTTTCCTATTATTATGCCGGATTACAAAATAGAACATCTGATAGATTACCGAAAGTAGAATCACTCTTAAAAAAATGAAATTAGCAAATCCGTCTGCTCTAATTGCTGCAAATCCATACACTGTTTCCCCATTGACATTTCCCAGAAAATCGGTCGGTGTATATCCTTTAAAAAACAATCTTATATAATAACACGCCACAGTCAATTCACATTCCGTAAAAAAGCACAAAAAATAGAATGCGATTGCCCTTCCAAGCGAAGCCTTTTTCTTTTTCCATAGCAGAATGAGATAGACCACCTCATAAAGTACCGCAATTCCAAACAAATACATCAAACAATCCGCCCACAATCTGGCCGTAACGTAATGGTTCACGGAAAGTGCGATTCCGTAAGTCAAAAAACTAAGCACAAAAATAATAGTATACTTTTTCATTGGTTCTGTTTCCTCCTATACGCCAACTTCGTCGGCAAATTTTCCCAAAGTTCCGTTCTCGTCCTGTTCTCCTTTAACGCTTTCAAAATCTCCTCATCCGGCTCGGGATATACCACCAGGCAATCTTCCTCTCCCTTGTCCGGACGTATCGGAAACGCAAGCTGCTCCGTCTCTATGGAAAACTGTGCGTTTACACCGTCTTTATTTCCTCTGGCATCCAAACGAATCCATTTTTTGTACTCTTCCAAATAAATGCCGTTTAATCCATGATAAATCAGAACCGGTGCCGTTTCATCGTCCAAAATCAACTTCTGATAGCAAAAGCCGCAGGGAATCCCTTTACTTCGAAGCAATGCCGCTAAAAGATGAGACTTTGCAAAACAGATTCCATGCCTCGCCGTCAACACCTCAGATGCGCTGCAGGTAATCACATCCTCTCCTGCATCCGCAGAATGAGAAATCCGGTCACGAACATACTCATAAGCGTTCTTTATGTAGTCCATCGTATCCTTTGACTCAGCAAACAGGAACTCTGCCAAGTCTGCTATTGATTTTTTAGTATAATCAATGATATCACTTAGCTCTAAGTATTTTTCTAAATCATTTGTATATGGAACTATCATGTTGACCTCCATCATTCATTACACTCATATAATTTTAAAAGAAGCGGCAAACTACTCTGCCGCTTCTTCTATTAACTTCCGTATATCTTCTTCTGACCAAAGTTCATTCGGAAAGATTGAAATATCTTCTTTATGCTTACGAATGATTCTAACCGGCTCTACCGTATTATCATAAACATGTAAAATATCGCAAAGCTCCATTAGTCGTTTAATATTATCTAATGACTTATAATAGCGCTTAATTATTTTCTCTCTATCCACACCGTGTCCACCCGAAGCAACTCTTGCTTCTACCCGTGCAACATTAACAAGCGGGTCTATGGTCAAAACAAATACACATTTGATAAAGTATCCGGCCTCTTTTGCTTTTTCTAAAATATCCAGTTTATATCTTGAAGATAATACCGTTTCAAATGTAAAATCCTCGACATTTTCAATCGATGCATATCTCTTCTCATCAACCAGCCGTGCTGCATCCTCATTATTTATCCCCGTAGCTGCAACAACCTCATCCGCATTTGTATAGTTACCGACAATTTCAAAATACTGCGTAATCGTACTTTTCCCAGAGCCGTTCGGCCCCGCCAAAACAAGCACCATCGGCTTTTTAGTTGACATATCTTCTCTCCCCATTCGCATATTCTACATATGCTCTTTTAGTGGCTAAATCGTACTTTGCAATTGGTTTTTGACAAACCTTTGCCTTCATCAAAGCCGCTTTAACAGCTTGTGTTGCTCTTACATCCATCTCTGCATCACGTGCAGAAATCGAAGCACCCTGCTTCGAAGGATGAACCACCTTTACCGAAAGCTTTTTTCCTGTTTCTTGCTTTATTGCACTCACATTATCAGCCTCCCTTGCTGTAAGCTTATCGTCTATTCAAATCATAGCATTTATATGATACTTTTTCAAGTAAAATGTTTTCTCATATTATGGTACTTCGATCCCATACCCCTCAAATCCAACATCATCCCATTTTTACTATCCGCAAATCCCCGTTTCTCATACAACGGCCGCCCCAGTTCCGATGCACTAAGAAACATTACTGTAACACCGCGCATTTTCGCACACTCTATGACCCGTTCCAGTATCGCTGTGCCGATTCCTCTCCGACGATAGCCCGGATCCACATACATGCTGGTAATGTAAGAATTCTTTCCCGTCGTATTAAAGGTCGACGGCACCGAATCGTAGTAAAACACGATTCCAGTACCGATACAAATTCCGTTCTCCTCTGCCAAAACCACGTCACAGGAGTCGTTCGCATACGCTTTACTAAAATAGGTATAGCAATTCTTTTTTAATTCTTCATACCTCTCATCGCCCTTATGTATATTGATAAAATCCAAACGCAATGCCACCAGCAAATCAATGTCTTCTTTCGTTGCCATTCTGTACTGCATGCCTAGTTCCTCCCACAAGTTAAGTTCTACTTATCTCCCCCGACCATGCCCTTTAGCGGAATTTCTGTCACAGGATCACTTTTCTTCGTGCGAAGTTCAAAATCCCCTACATAGTATTTCCCTTCATAGGAATACACTCTACACCCGGTTCCTTTTAACACCGCATTCGGATGATATTTCATCTCCGGCGTTTCCATTGTCTTATATCTTGTCCCATCTAAAAACTCCACTTCAAGAACATAGGTAAGACTGATTTCCTGGACAAATCCGCCTTTTCTGTACCCAAACAATACATTTGGATTGCACTTATACCCGCGAATCTCACCCTTATAATATGCTCCTTTATACTGTGCCGTTTTTATTTCCTCACGAAGTCGCTTGCAGGAATTAAAATTACTTTTGAATGAGGATGCAAATATAAGCCCGATTCCCCAAAAGGCCAACCAAAGAAACAAAAAGAAAAATCCACCCAGCCAAAATGGCTTTAAAAAGGCGGTCACAGATTTATACAACGGAATAAAACCAATGATAGGAAAAATAGCAGGAATCGTAAGAACTCCCCACGGATAGTACTC
>JAZNBY010000212.1:0-2788 GCA_045587325.1 Lachnospiraceae bacterium
GTGTAGCAGTTGGTTCTGGTGTCACGGTAGGAGTCGGGACTGGTGTTGCGGTAGGCTCCGGTGTCACGGTAGGAGTCGGGACCGGTGTAGCGGTCGGCTCCGGTGTCATGGTAGCAGTCGCTTCCGGTGTTGCAGTGTCCGGTGGTTCCGGGGTGATAAGCTCCAGAGAACTGGTAACCTCCGACGAAGCAGGACTGTCTGCCGGTTGCGCACATGCAACTACGCCGAGGCAAAGAAAACAAATCAGTGCCGGACGAATAAGACCGGTAAAGAAATATCTATGCTTTTTCATAAAAGGAATCTCCGTTTCATTGGTATTGATTAGTTCTATTGTATACCATATTGTCGGGAAACACAATAAGACATAGTCTTATGACGCGGAAAAGAGATGGGAAATTTTAGATGCAGGATAAGGAAGAGTATGCTATACTGTTAGGGGGAAGATAACTTCTAATTTGCAGGTTTGGAAACATTAATGGCGGAGGAAAATTATGAGAGAAAAGTTTAAAAAAATCGTAGGGCCTATATGCTTTGTCATAATGATTGTTGAAATCGTTTTGGGAATCGTGGACCGTTCATTGCAGGAATTCATTATTGCTTTTTTGGCAGGATTTATGGGAGTACTTTATATAACCGATTATAAAAAGGAAAACGAATGAGTCAAATGCTAAGTTACATAGAATGAGAAAGGAGTCCCTATGTTTAAAGATAAAATCGTCGTTGTGACCGGCGGGGCGAACGGCATCGGAAAATGTATCACGGAGGAGTTCCGGAAAGCAGGAGCTATCGTGTGCGTCATCGATAAAGCTCCCGGCGAGCATTATATGGGAGATATTGCAGACAAGAAAGTATTGGAGTCCTTTGCAAAAGAAATCACGGAGAAGTACGGAAGAGTGGATGTGCTGGTAAATAATGCGCTTCCGATTATGCGGGGCATTGACGAATGCAGCTACGAAGAGTTCGAGTATGCCCTGGCGGTAGGGGTGACGGCTCCTTTTTATCTGACGAAGCTGTTTGCACCGCTTTTTACGGATGGCGCATCGGTCATCAATATTTCCTCTTCCAGAGACCGGATGAGCCAACCTCAGACCGAGAGCTACACGGCGGCTAAGGGCGGTATCGCGGCACTGACCCATGCCCTGGCGGTGAGCCTTTCCGGAAAGGTACGGGTAAATTCCATATCGCCGGGTTGGATTGACACTACAGGCAGCACTTTTACGGGACCGGATGCGGTGCAGCAACCGGCAGGCCGAGTGGGGCATCCGCTGGATATTGCCAATATGGTGTTGTTTCTCGCTTCGGAGAAGGCAGGATTTATTACGGGAGAGAACATTTGCATCGACGGCGGGATGACAAAGCTTATGGTGTATCATGGTGACCACGGGTGGAGTTTGGAAGCGTAAATCGGCGTAAAAGGAATGCGATAGGAACATGTGTCCAAAATTTGGTAATTGTTTATGTTTTAGTCACAAAATTGTCATGAAAAAACGATAAGATAATAATAGTATATCGCCGGAACAGGCGAAGGTGAGAAGTTAGGAGGAGAAGGAACTATGAGAACATTAAGAAGAAAAGGACTTGTACTGTTTACGGTGGCAGCAATGTTGTTTGCTACGGCTTGCGGAGGCAATGCGGATGAGAAGAAGCAGGACGGAACGGTAGCAGGAGATCAGACACCGGCAAGTGATAATCAGGGAACGACGGAGCCGGGTGGAGATTCCCAGGGCGAAGCAGGCGGTAACACCGAAACTCCGGGAACGACGGACAACCAGACCGGTGATACACCGGGAGCAGACACCACGGATGACACACAGAAAAAGAACACGGTAATCGTGTTAAGTGATTCCGGGATTACGGTGGACGGAACCGGCTGTGATGTAAGAGAGGACCGCGTAAAAATTGAGGAGCCGGGTACGTATGAAATCAGCGGTACTTTGTCTAATGGCTATATTTATGTGAATGTGGACAACGAAAGCGAAGTGCATGTGATTTTAAATGGTGTGACGGTACACAACGAGACCAGCGCAGCATTTTATGCCAAGAAGGCAGCAAAGGTTACGATTACGTTGGCCACAGGCACGGAAAATGTATTTTCCGATGGTACGGCGTATGTATTTGAGCCGGAAGAGGACGAGCCGGATGCTACTTTCTTTGCAAAGCATGATTTAGTTATCGAAGGAGAAGGCACCTTAAAGATAACGTCCAATTACGGCGATGCCATCAAGGGAAAGGATTCCCTTTATATCAATGGTGGTGTGATTGAGGTAGATGCGGTGGATGACGGCATCATTGGAAGAGATTTGTTGCATATCACCGATGGCACCATTACGGTGCGTTCCGAGTCGGATGCGTTAAAGGCAAGCAATGATGTGGACCTGGCATTGGGCAATATTATCATTGACGGCGGCACCCTCACACTGACCGGCGATTCCGATGACATCCAGGCAGAGAATATGGTGACCATCAATGGTGGAACCCTTCACCTTAGTGCCGGAAAGTCCGGAATTCAGTCGGAAAACGGAACGGAGTTTAACGGCGGAACCGTATCGTCGTTAAAGTAAAAACACCGGTTGACATTCTTTGTAAGGTATGTTATTATGAAGCTCCAACTTCATAAACCAGTGGTATATTGCCGGCAAAATCCGGCAAAACCAGACCGACTTGGCAAGATATGATGTGAAAGCATCGCAAAGTATAACTACCAGGAGGAAGTAACAATGATTACGATGGAACACGTATGTAAGTCGTACAAGGTTGCAAAACGAAAGGCGGGCTTTTCGGAAGCCTG
>JAZNBY010000213.1:0-3711 GCA_045587325.1 Lachnospiraceae bacterium
TAACCATCAGTCCGTATATTATGAGTTTTTGTCTTTCCAGACAATTTGGCTGGGAGATGGGATACCGTGCGGTAGGGGTATTACAGCTTGCATTGGCGATGTTCATGTTTTCTACGTTATCCGTATGGAAAAAGGGACCGAAAAATGCCGGAGCAGAACAGGAGCAGACGGAAGAGATAAAGGTGGTATCCATTCCAAAGGCCTTAAAGATAAAAGGGGTTCCGTTGGTGCTGATTTCTTTTTTCTGTTATTGTGCCATTGAAACGACGGCCGGACTTTGGGCCAGCAGTTATATGGTAGGATACCGTGGGGTGTCGGCGGAGACGGCGGCCCGTTTTACGGCGTTGTTTTATTTGGGAGAAACCGTGGGACGATTTCTAAACGGTGTGATTGCAGATAAATTCGGAGATAAAAAGATGATCCGGATCGGAAGCATCGGAATGCTTCTTGGAATCGGAATGATATTGTTACCGTTACCTACGGATGCAGTGGCATTGTGCGGCTTGGTAGTGCTTGGATTGGGAGCGGCACCGGTGTATCCGTGCATTATTCATTCCACTCCGGTAAACTTCGGGAAAGAAAATTCCCAATCCTTAGTAGGAATACAGATGGCAAGTGCTTATTGCGGCAGTACATTTATGCCACCGGTATTCGGAATCCTGGCACAGTTTATCAATGTGAGTTTTTACCCTGTGTTCTTGGGTGTGTTTGCGCTATTGTTACTTGCATTAACGGAATGTGTGAACCATACACTGGCAAAGCGGGTATCAGAATAATGAGGAATATAGGAAAATGAAGAGGAAAAGGATGTATCAGTTCGACTGATACATCCTTTCTTGTTTTGGTGTAATCCCTTTCCATTTTTTGTAGGTCCGGATAAAATGACTGCAATCAAAGAATCCGGTTTCAAGTGCAATATAGTTGATGTCATAGTCTGTATGGAGCAGATAGTCCTGTGCTTTTATCAGACGGATATAGGTAATGTACTCCTTACAGGAGCGACCATAGTTTTCCCGGAACAGTTTTGCAAAATGAGAGTAACTCATGTGACACATTTCCGCAAGATGTTGTATTTCCAACGGTTCACCGGAATGGGTATCGATGTATTCTAAAATGTGATGAAAGGTAAAGTCTGTATCGCTCCGATGACGTGCAGCTGTGCTTATTTCTTTTTGGGATTTACGGGCAATTTCAATCAGAATACTGTATAAATCTGCCTGCATCTGAAGGGAATAGAAATCATCCTTTGTTTGATAAGTAGACAAAATATGATTCATATAAGTATTCATGGTTTCTTCGGATAAATACTTTGCCCGGATGATGGTACAAAAGTCATCCGATTGTGTCCGATAGATAAAATGGTCATAAAACTTTGCCTGATGAGCCGGAGGAAGGGTAAGTGCCTGGAAATTGAACTTGATTACCGTGTACTCTACGGAAGAATCCTCAGTTTCGGATACCTCATGAAGCTGAAGAGGATAGAAGTAACACAGATCCCCTTTTTTTAAGATATACGTTTTTTCATTACAGGTAATCCGGATGGATCCCTTTTTTATATACAATATTTCACTGTAATAATGCCAGTGAAGCGGAAAGGTCTTTTCTTCGGATAAATATACCTCATAAGGTTGATTCAAAATGTCGGAAACCTCGTATAGTTGCATAGCTTTTCTCCTTTCTACGTTAAAAAATAAGAAGACAGGTTCAGTGTAGCATGTGGATGGATGTGTGTCAATGCCGGATAATAGATTTGTACAATTTTTCCTTCTCTTTATCATAGAAAAAAAGTTAGACATTTATAGGAAAATATGATAAAATTATGTAAAATGAGATGTTAGAATGAAAAATAGGGTTTCTCATAAGTTGATTATAGTTTGAAAGGAGTATTTTCATGAAGTACGGTTATTTTGATCTTGAGAACAAAGAGTATGTGATTACAAGACCGGATACCCCGGCACCATGGGCGAATTACCTGGGAGACCCGGAGTACGGCGCAATTATTTCCAATAATGCAGCAGGATACAGTTTTATTAAGTCCGGTGCCAACGGTCGTATTACCCGTTATCGTTTTAACTCCGAGATGGCCCTTCCGGGAAGATATATTTATATTCGTGATAATGATGCGAAGGATTACTGGTCTGCATCCTGGCAGCCGGTAGGAAAGCCGTTAGATACCTATAAGAGCGAGTGTCGTCACGGTACCGCTTATACGGTAATGACCGCAGAGTACTTAGACATTAAGTCCGAGACAACATACTATGTACCGCAGGGCAAGACCTATGAGGTATGGCGTACAAAGATTACCAATAATTCCGGCAAGGACAGAAATCTTTCTACCTTCGGCTTTATTGAGTTTACCAATGAGAACAACTACGAGCAGGATCAGGTAAACTTACAGTATACCCTGTTTATTACCCGTACCAGCTTTTCCGAGAATAAGATTTTGCAGCACATCAACGAGCATCTGGGCGTAGACGAGACCGGTTCTAATCACAGAGAGCGTTTCTTCGGTATGGTAGGTGCTCCGGTGAGTGCATACAACGGAAATCTGAATAGCTTTGTTGGACCGTACAGGAGCTATTCCAATCCGATTGCGGTGGAGCGTGGTCAGTGTGACAACCAGATGAACTACTGTGGCAATTCCTGTGGTGCACTGCAGTCTGACTTTGTATTGAAAGCAGGCGAGACAAAGGAACTTATTTATATCCTCGGTCAGAGAGATGATGTGCAAGCTACGGCTATTTTAAATGAGTATAAGGAAGCCGGCAAGGTAGATGCGGAAATCGCACAGTTAAAGAAGTTCTGGCACAGTCAGCTGGATAACTTTAAGGTAGAGACTCCGTCCGATGAGTTCAACAATATGTTAAATGTATGGAATGCTTACCAGTGTTTCATTACCTTTATCTGGTCCAGAGCAGCGTCTCTGATTTACTGTGGTCTCAGAAACGGTTACGGCTATCGTGATACCGTACAGGATATTCAGGGTATCATTCATCTGAATCCGGAGCTGGCAGGAGAGAAGATTCGTTTCATGCTTTCCGCGCAGGTAGACAACGGTGGAGGACTTCCGCTTGTTAAGTTCGACCATAAGGCAGGTTTCGAGAATACACCGGATGATCCGGAATATGTAAGAGAGACCGGACACCCGTCCTATCGTGCGGATGATGCCCTTTGGTTGTTCCCAACGGTGGTGAAATACATTGGTGAGAGCGGCAACAAGGCATTCCTTGATGAGGTTATCGTTTATGCAAACGGCGGCGAAGATACGGTTTATGAGCATTTAAAGAGAGCCATCAAGTTCTCCATGGATCGTCTCGGTGACCATGCTATGCCGGTAGGCTTACATGCTGACTGGAACGACTGCTTACGTCTCGGTGCAAAGGGTGAGTCCACTTTCGTGGCATTCCAGCTTTACTATGCGATGACCGAGCTTCGTAAGATGGCTGAGTACAAGAAGGATACTGCTTACATTGCATATCTGGATGAGGTACAGGCAAAGTTGGGTGCTTCCTTAGAGAAGTGTTGGGATGAAGACAGATTCATTCGTGGTATCCGTGAGGATGGTGTTGTAGTCGGTGCCAAGAAGGATCCGGAAGCAAATATGTGGTTGAACCCGCAGAGCTGGAGCGTTATTTCCAAGTTTGCGGAAGGTGAGCGGGCAGAGACCGCAATGAACAGCGTATATGAGAAATTAAATACACCATACGGTGC
>JAZNBY010000214.1:0-16628 GCA_045587325.1 Lachnospiraceae bacterium
ACATACTCCAGCCCCAAATCCTTTAATGTGGTGTCACAGGCTTCCAGCACCTTCTCATAGCTTCTGTGAGTAAACCATACTTTACTGGTCACAAAAAGTTCCTCACGGGCAATACCGGACTTTCTGATTCCTTCTCCCACACTCTTTTCATTCTCATACCTTGCCGCACCGTCAATATGACGATACCCGGCCTAGATCGCTTCTGCCACCGCATCCGCACCAGCCGGACTATTCTCTACCTGCCAAGTTCCGTAACCGATGGTAGGCATTTCCACGCCATTTGCCAATAACATGCTTCTCTTCACTTCTGTCATATTCCAACGCTCCATTCTATGTGCTATTCTATCGATTCTCTTTATACGTCTTCTGTTCCGACAGTTTCCTGCTTCTATACCTCCTGCGCTCTGCAAATCACCGCACCACCGGCTACCACACGTACAACTGCACCTTCTGCCGTTTCCTCTTCCCGGTAAAACACCACAGCTTGTCCCGGTGTGGCCGCTCGCTGCGGCTCATCGAACACCAAACGGAACTTTTCCTCTTCACGGTATACGGTACACATAGCTCCCTTGTGACTATAACGAATCTTTGCAAGCAACCGCATACCATCTGTCAATTCTTCCAATGCCATCCCTTTATACTGTCTGGCATACACAATCGTGCTCTGTAATGCATCGTTTCCGGACAAAACAACCTCGTTGGTTTCCGGGCGAAGTTCCTTTACATAGCGCGGTTCTCCAAAGGCAATGCCAAGACCTTTTCGCTGTCCTACCGTGTAATAAATAATCCCCTGATGCGTTCCGAGCACCCTGCCTGTTTCATCTACAAAATTACCCTTTACCGGTTCTATGCCTTCCTTCTCCACCAAATAATCGGTATATACTTCTCCTTCCGGTAAAAAGCAAATTTCCATACTGTCTGCCTTATCCGCCACGGAAAGACCTATTTTCGCAGCAATTTCACGGATTTCCTCCTTCTCATAGGAAGCTAACGGCATCATAGTTTTTGCCAGTTGCTCCTGGGATAATCCATACAATACATACGCCTGATCCTTTGCCGCCGACTCAGCACAACGGATTGCATATCTACCGTTCGCAAGATGCACCACGCCCGCATAATGACCGGTGGCCACCAGGTCTGCTCCTTCTTCTTCCGCCACAGATAGAAGTGCCGTCCACTTCATAAGCGGATTGCACACCATACAGGGATTCGGAGTTTCTCCCTGCCTATAGGACTCCGTAAAATACCGGATAATCGTTTCTTTAAATTTCTCTTTTAGTTCTACTACACGGTGCCGAATGCCGATGCGTTCCGCTACCGTTTTTGCATCTGCCACTTCTTTTTCAGCATTTCCATGCATACAAAGGGTGACACCGATCACCTCATACCCCTGCTCTTTTAACAAATATGCCGTCACTGCGGAATCTACACCGCCGGACAAACCAACTACAATTTTCTTCATAAACTACCTTTCTCATCTCTTGCTACAAACTTTGCATAATACGGAGACATGGCCCGCACGCGTCCGATAACTTCCTTCATTCTGTCAATTGTAAAATCAATCTCCTCTTTCGTCGTATCCCGTCCCAAGGTAAATCGTATCGCACCGTGAGCCACATCCTCCGGCAGGCCAATCGCCATCAGTACATGGGACGGTTCTGTTTGGCCTGTGGTACAAGCGGAACCGCTGGAAGCACAAATACCGTCGGAATCCAACATAATCAGCACCGTTTCCCCTTCGATAAACTGAAAACAAAAACTTACATGTCCGGAAAGACGTTCCTTCACAGCGCCGGTCACTCTGGCATAAGGAATTTCAGAAAGTACACGTTCCATAAAATAATCCCGAA
This sequence comes from Lachnospiraceae bacterium, assembly GCA_045587325.1. Taxonomy (GTDB): domain Bacteria; phylum Bacillota; class Clostridia; order Lachnospirales; family Lachnospiraceae; genus SIG307. Next base: position 1,851 of record JAZNBY010000214.1, read on the forward strand.
GTTCCCGTTCCCTTGCTTCCGTTTCTTCCCTTTTCGCAAACGTCAATTCTGCTGCCTTTGCAAATCCTACAATCCCGGGTACATTTTCTGTTCCGGCACGGCGACGTTTCTCCTGTGCACCGCCGTGCAAAAAAGAAGTCAGCCGTACGTCACGTCTCACATACAAAAATCCCACACCCTTCGGACCACCGATTTTATGGGCACTGGCGGACAACATGGCAATGTTCCCGTCCTCCACCGAAAGAGATAGCTTTCCATATGCCTGTACCGCATCCGTGTGAAATAAAATTCCACGTTCTGTTACTATCCGCGCCAATTCCTCTATCGGTTCAATGGTTCCGATCTCATTGTTCGCCGTCATAATCGACACCAGAATCGTATCCGGCGTCAATACCCGCAAAAGGTTTTCCGGTGAAATAATGCCGTCCTCATCCGGGGACAAATAGGTCACACGATACCCTTCCCGTTCCAAAGCCTCACAAGTATGAAGCACCGCATGATGCTCGATTTTCGTTGTAATAATATGGCGTCCCTTGTCCCGGTACGCCTGCGCAACTGCCTTAATCGCCCAGTTGTCTGCCTCCGTGCCGCTGCCGGTAAAATAGATTTCCTCCGGTCTGGCGCCTATAGTCGCCGCAATCTGTTTTCTGGCATTCTCTACTGCACGCTTTCCTTCATTGGCCAAACCATACTGGCTTGACGGATTGCCAAACCGCTCCGAAAAATACGGTAGCATGGCCTCTACCGCTTCTTTATACATGGGCGTGGTCGCCGCATTGTCCAAATAAATCAATCGTTTTTCCATATTGGTATCCTCACAGAACTATATCATTATTTTATGATGTATGCGTATGTTTCGTGTATCCTCTGTTCTACTTCCGATTTTTTAACTTTCCTATTTCCAAATGAAACAAAATCATCCATAAAAGCGGTAAAACAGCCAACAATCCCCACACAACACTCTTTCCAATAATTCCCAATCCCACTGCAACAACAAAACCAATGATTCCCCACAGTCTCTGTCTGCAATAGGAATCATATCTTGTTTCAATGGATGTACACAACGTAAATGGTTCCCCATCGTTTTCTTTTTCAATAATCAACAATTCCTTATGTAAGGTCGTTTTCTCGGTAGCGATACGTCCCCCTTTTTCTGCCCACGGACGATACTCCGCTTTCCCTGTGGAATAATTCAAATTTGCATTTTTATAAAAAACACGATATCCGCACGCTTCCAGCGCCTCTCTATACTCCTCCGCACTTTGCTTCGACTTATTTGCAATATTCTCTACCCGATAGCGATACTTATCCGGAGTGCATTCTTCAAATTCATAGCCTCCGATTGTAGTACCGGTCAGTCGATAGCCTTCCGCTGACATCTTATCTAACCACTGTTCCTGTGAAGTCAGAAACATCCAAAAAAACTTTTTTACACGCTTTTTCACTTCATCCCCCATCCTTTCTTAACACAGACACACGTTATCTTCCCCTTTTATTTTATCAGCAACCGTTCTTTTTTTCAATCAAAACCTATCCGTTCTAACTCTCCGTGCCACTTTACTTCCCAAGTCATCTATCCTTAATGAGATTCACCCTCGTCATATCTTCTTTTTCCCAATCATAAGTTAATAAAAAAAGCCCGGAGGCCCCCACTTGAAGAATGCCATCTTAAAGGGAACCATCCTCCTTACCATAACCGGACTGATTACCCGAATCCTCGGGTTTTATTACCGCATCTGTCTTGCGGATGCACTGGGTGCGGAATATCTGGGTATCTACCAGCTCGTATTTCCGGTCTACGGAATTTGTTATACCCTCTATGCCTCCGGCATCCAGACTGCGGTTTCAAAGCTGGCAGCGGAGGAAAACAGCCGTGGAAACGTGACTCTGACCTCTTGTCTCATGAGACGGTCCATGATACTTTCCTTTGGCATTGCTTTAGCATTATCCGTTCTGGTCTATTTCGGTGCAGAGCCTTGCGCACGTTACTTTCTTATGGAAACCCGCGCTACCGACTCTCTCCGCATTCTTTCCCTTGTTTTTCCTTTTTGCGCCATTACCGCCTGCATCAACGGATATTATATCGGTTGTAAGCAAACCTCAGTACCTGCTTTTACCCAGCTTTTGGAACAGGTCATCCGTATCACCTTTGTACTCTACCTCGTAACACTCCCTGCCTTCTCCAATGAGGAAAGTCGGTGTCTTGCAGCCGTCATCGGTCTGGTCCTGGGTGAAGTGGCTTCCAATCTATTTAACTGCATTGCATATCACATTCATCGGACAAAACTTCTCCGTCATGCATCTCCTTGTGAAACCACAGGACTAACCAAACGGCTCCTTGCCCTTTCCATGCCCTTATCCTTAAATCGACTGATTATCAATATCCTACATAGTATCGAGTCCGTGTTTATCCCCGGAATGCTGCGACTTAGCGGCCTGACCACTTCTGAAGCACTCAGTCAATATGGCATTTTAAACGGAATGGCAATCCCCTTCATCCTATTCCCATCCGCCATCCCTAATGCATTGTCCGTTCTTTTATTACCGGCCGTATCGGAAAATCTGGACGAGAAAAACAAACCCCGCCTGGAACAATGCGTGAAAAATGCAGTAAAATACAGTCTCATTATCGGCTTATTTTCTACCGCTGTTTTTTTCTGCTTCGGCAGAGAGATCGGATATTCGGTGTATCATAACAGGTCGGCAGGAGACTATATTCGTACCCTGTCTCCCCTCTGCCCTTTATTATACCTGTCCACCACCCTGGGAAGCGTACTTAACGGGTTCGGCAAACCGCTTCTCTCCTTTTTTACCACGGTATCCGGACTTTTGGTACGTCTATTCATTATCGTATGCTTCGTTCCGAAGACCGGTATCTTCGGTATTTTAATCGGCCTTCTTGTCAGTCAGCTTATCAGCACCTTATTCGATACCATCCTGGTATTAAAGCATTGCAAAGCATTTCCTCCCATATCGGAATGGCTGGTTCTTCCGGCAATTTTTGCTTTTATTCCGGCACAATGCTTTGTGTTATTGTACCGCTTCGCAAAGAAGGCAACTTCTCTTTCCTCTGTTTTTTTATTACTTATTACTTTCGGGCTCTTTTGTTTTACTTACATTGCCCTTCTGCATTTTGCCAAGGTGATCCGGAAGGAGGATTGGAAAGAATAGTTCCCGTCCACTCCCATTCCTTCGCACAGGAAACTACACAATTTCCCACAAAAAAGAGGCTGTAAAAAAACAGCCTCTTCTCTTTACTAAAAATACTTTTTGTTGCCCCAGAGATTACTTTTTTTCAAATCAACATACTCATTATATGCCTGATCCAGAATCTGCTTCTCATTTGCAAATTTAAGCATATGGTATGCTTCATGGAATTTATAATATCCGGAATCCATAAAAAATTCTTCGCGCTGCGGTTTGCTATAATAGCTGTCGGACATCATCAAATACCAATGTACGTCTTTCAGAACCGTATTCTGCGGAGTATTAAACGTATACTGGCTCTTGCCTACATACTTAATAATCTGCGCATCCACGCCGGTCTCTTCCTTTACCTCACGAATTGCCGTATCCTTAAACTCTTCGCCTTCCTCTACGGTACCCTTCGGTAAAACCCAGCCCTCGTACTTGTTCTTGTAATTCTTGTACAATAGTAAAATCTTGCCTCGAAATATAACTACACCGCCGCAGCTGGTCGCTTCTACCATTGCAATACCTCCTGCTGGTGTGCCATCAATAACTGACTATAAGTATACATCATTTCCGACAACATTGCAAGTAAATTATCACTCCACTCCTCTGGAAAAATGTCCCCTTGTATAACCGCTTCCTCTAACGAATACATCCTTCTGTCCGGCATCGTGACCATTTTCCCATAAAAATAAGCTTCGACTTACTTCTTCCGATCCTTCCTCCGTAAAATCAAATCGTACCGCATAAGGGGAAAGCTCTGCTATCGCCTCGCCCTTATCCAATAAGGAAAGACACTCCGGGTTATAAATCAGATTGTAGCAATCCCTGCAGTTTTGTTTCACCGGAAGTTTTTTCCCTACCCGGTCAATTAAGAACGGTGTTGTCTGCTCGCTTCCGGTACCCTTTTTACAGATTCCCGTATTTTTTTCGATACAATGAGCCGACACCATAAGCGGAATACGCCCGTATACCACCAACGTCATATCCGAAATACCGAGGCGCTTCATCTCTCCTTCTGAAAGCTCCTGGGGTACCGTAAACAGACCCGTTGTCTCTCCTAACAGTTCCTTATAAAATGCCTTTGCCTCCCGATTCATCACATACATGGTATAATCGAGTACACAGTTCTCCGGAACAAAATACTCCGTCTCCTTTAACAAGGCAAGCATTTCGTAGTTCCGCACCAGATACCCGTCAAATGCATCCGCAATGGTCGGAAGATCCCTCTTCAGCCTTTCTAATGTGGCCCCTCTGCATATTCTTGGGAGAGCAAACCATACTTCCTTCCCTGTTTCCCGAAGTTCTTTTGCAAACCGGTACAATTCCTCCGTCTGCACGGAAAAAAGATCCAAATACACCCTTCGTACCGAAGATATCTGCACTGCTGCATCCGCCTGCTCTCTGGTGCTGACCAGACAATCCGTATACATCATCTTCCCCGCCGCATCAGAAGTGTTTGAAGGCTCACAATACACTCTCACATCTTCTCTACGAAAACATTCCTGTATCTTCTGCTCCAATGCACTCAAAGCATTTCTTCTTAGTTCATTTAACAGTCCATTCGGTAAAAATACCGCATCTTCCAGTATAATATCCAATTGTTCGAAGAAAAAAGATTCGTTTCCAGTCTTCCCCAGTTGTTTCTTTACACTGTCTTCCGTAGCCGGAAGCTTTCCTGCCGCTTCACATACAAAACCATCCTGCCGTACCGTAACCGTCTGCTTCTCTGTCCGCGGAAACGCTACGTTTGGAAGCAATCCGTCACAAACTGCGGTAACCTCCAGGGTACAGATTTCACCTGTCTTCGCATAAAAACGGCCCTTTACCGGAACCTTGCTTTCCTTCTTACAAAATGCATCGCTCAATTCATCTAACAGACTGGCATTCCGCATCCGGTATACCTTATCTCCCGGTCTGGAGGAAAGTTTCGGAAGCAACTTTGCACTTACCATTTCTCCCGCCTTTACTCCGGTCCCCAGGGTATACTCATAATATCCCGGTGTTCCCTGTTCTGCGCCCAATGCTCTGCGCAATTCTACCACATCCTGTGGATGCATCTCCTTATAGAAACGGATTTTCGCACTTCCCGTTCCACCGGATACTACCTCTCCCACTGGCACACCAAAATGGCCCGGACGTTCCACCGACATCAGATCCTTTCCGTTCTGACGCAAAAAGAAACCATCGGTAAAACCGCCTCTGTTATAAACATCTGCCAGACGCTCCACCTCTGTCTGTAATAACTCCGGATGGTCTTTTATATACTTCCTATAGCCGTCTTTCCCCAGCTCATCATACAAATCCACATACTTCCGGTAAGCTGCCGTAACCGCTGCCGCATACTCCGGCCGCTTCATCCGACCTTCGATTTTAAAGGAAGCTGCTCCGGTAGCGATTAACTCCGGTAGCATTGTCAGGCCGCACAAATCCTTTGGACTGAGCCAGTGCTTTTTACTGCCGCCGGCACTTTCGTATTCCATCCGGCACGGCTGGGCACAACGCCCACGGTTTCCGCTTCTGCCTCCGATGAGACTACTCATGAGACACTGGCCGGAATAACAATAGCAAAGTGCACCATGGACAAAGATTTCTACTTCCTTGCCGCTATTTTTACAAATATCCTTTATTTCCGACAAAGATAGCTCTCTGGCCGGTACCAGACGGGTCACCGGATATTCGTTAAACAGGGAAATTCCTTTGTCCGCCGTCAAGGTCATCTGGGTACTGGCATGCAAAGCAAGTCCCGGAAATTCTTTTGCCAAAAAGCGCATTGCCCCCACATCCTGTACGATGGCAGCATCCAACCCCGCACTGTAATAAGGAGCTAAGAACTCATACAACTCCTTGAATTCCTGCTCCTTAATCAACGTATTTACCGTAAGATACAACCGTTTCCCCCGCAAATGGGCATAACGGATTGCCTCTATCATCTCTTCTTCCTCCGGATTGTCCGCATAGGCTCTGGCTCCGAATCCTCTTCCCCCCATATAAACTGCATCCGCTCCGGCGGAAAAAGCCGCCCGTAGGGCCTCCATACTACCTGCCGGTGCAAGAATCTCAGGCTTTTCCATGATATCCTTCCAACTCCGTTTCCAAACGAATGATTCGTTTCTGTGCCTCTAAATTCTCTCTCTTTAACACTTCAATCTCTCTCTGTGCCGCTTCAAGCTTCGTCTGTGCGGTAATGACCTCGTGCTTTAAGTCAAAAATCTCACCGCTTTTGGCATCGGAATCCCCGGTGGTCTCCTCCATCTGCTTCTTTAACTTGAAATAATCATCCGCCAGATTAAGCTGCAAATACATATTCTTCATCTCTGCATCCAACATGCGATAGGATTCCATCTGCTTTAATTCGTTGTATTTTGCATTCAGGTAAGATGCCACACGCTGCAAATATTCTTCGCTTTCATAACCGCCTAAGTTTACTCTTTTTCCGTTAATAATCACTTCGACTCCATTTTTCTTATTCATGTATGCATCCTCCTGACTATTCTTTCGTTTCTGTATCCGGTTCCGGTAAGCCTAAATGTCTGTATGCCTTCGGTAATACGACACGCCCTCTTGGGGTCCGTGCCACAAATCCGTTCTGTACCAAAAATGGCTCGTACACCTCTTCAATGGTACCTGCATCCTCTCCGATACTGACAGCCACTGCTTCCAGTCCTACCGGGCCTCCGTGGAACTTCTCTATCATAGCAAGCATCACCCTGCGGTCGATATGATCCAGTCCTTCCTTATCCACTTCTAGCAAATCCAGCGCCTTATCTGCAATTTCTTTTGTAATGACACCGTCTCCCACTACCTGGGCATAATCCCGTACTCTCTTTAAAAAGCGGTTGGCCAGTCGCGGGGTTCCTCGTGAACGCCGTGCAATCTCTAGGGCTCCGTCTTTTTCAATTTCTACCTGTAATACTCCGGCGGAGCGAGTCACAATCTGTCTGAGTTCCTCATCGGAATAAAATTCCAAGCGGGTTACCACACCGAAACGGTCTCTAAGCGGTGCTGTAAGCATACCGGCTCTGGTAGTGGCACCTACCAGGGTAAAATGCGGTAAGGAAAAATGCTTGGATACCGCACTGGCTCCCTGCCCAATCAACACATCCATGGAAAAATCCTCCATGGCGGAATACAAAAACTCTTCTACCTGTCGCGGAATCCGGTGAATCTCATCAATAAACAGTACATCCCCTTCGTTTAACTTATACAAAATGGATGCCATATCTCCCGGTTTTTCAATGGCCGGTCCCGCTGTAGTACGGATATTTACTCCCATCTCATTGGCGATAATCCCTGCAAGGGTGGTCTTACCAAGCCCCGGAGGGCCGAAAAAGAGTACATGGTCCAGCGTCTCTCCTCGTTCCTTGGCCGCTTCGATATATATTTTCAGCATGTCTCTGACCTTTTCCTGCCCGATATAATCCTTCAGCATTCGCGGTCTGAGACCTGCTTCTGTCTTTTTTTCATCCCCCAACGCTTCCGTTGTAATCAGTCGTTTTGCCATACCTGCAATCTACCTTTCGTTTCTGTACTGCCTGCTTAGCCAAGTTCACGAAGACTTTGACGTACCATATCATCGTCCGTCATACCGTCCTTAATTTCTACCTTCTTTACCGCACGTTCCGCTTCTTTCTGTGCATAGCCAAGAGCCACCAATACCTGCAATGCATTCTCACGTAACTGCTTCTGCTCTACGGTGTCGCTTCCTGCAGGTTCTGCCTCTCGTGCCACAAACTCCTCAGCAAATTCCACGGAAAGAGCCACGATTTTATCCTTCAGTTCGATGACCAGACGACCTGCCGTCTTCTTCCCGATGCCCGGTGCCGCCGCCAGACGATCCGCATCTTCACTAAGTACCGCTGCCCTAAGTTCATCTGCACCGATGGAAGACAAAATCCCAAGGCCTAACTTCGGCCCGATGCCACTTACAGTAATCAACAACTTAAATATGGTCAAATCATATTTGGAAAGGAAACCGAACAAAGCCACTCCGTCTTCCTTCACCTGCAAATACGTATATAACTTCAACTCCGCTCCCTGGGCCGGAAGCTTGTCTAAATCCGACGGCATCACTGCCACTTCATAGGCAATTCCCCCGGGTGTTTCTATCATTACCATATTGCCGTCCGCTTCGGCATATATACCGCGTACATAAGCTATCATCTTAAGTCACCTCTTTATTTTAACCGTTCAAACTTCCCTCTTGAAAACTGCAGTCTGCCTTCATCAATAAAACGAACCACTTCAAAGGTAGGAATCTCCAAACCTTCGGCTATCTGGATTGCATTACTGTTGGGATACTTCTTTAAATATTCCTCAATACTGCTGAATAAAGCCTCATCTAACGGCTGGCACTTATTGCATACCACACGGGTATCCGGACTTTTAAACATTCCGAAACAATACTTACACTGATTCAGTTTCATGCAATCACCTCCCGACAGACAGTCTTTCACACTTCTAGTATAGCACAACCATTTCTCTTATGGAATAGCATTTTTCTTATTTTACACAACATTTTTCTTACTTTGATTTCCTGCGTTTTCTCTGTTCTTTTTCCACAAATTATGGTACACTGTAACCATGAACATAATGAACGTATCCCTTCAGGGAATTAAATAAAGGAAGTATACCTATGATTACTTTAACCACTCCGTTTGTACCGGAATTTACTCCATATCTGCCCCCTGCTTATAAGGATAAACAGGCTCTCTTTTTTGATATTGAAACCACCGGGCTTTCCGCTCAAAGTTCTTATGTGTACCTCATCGGCTGCGCTTATGAGGAAAACGGCACTTATTTTCTGACCCAGTGGATGTGCACGTTGCCCTCGGAAGAAAAGGAGCTGTTACGTTTATTCTTCGCGAAAGCAAAAGAGTACGATCTATTGCTCCACTACAACGGCACCGGGTTTGATTTGCCGTTCTTAGAGAAGAAAGCCAAGCGCCACTGCCTGGACTATCCGCTACAGTATCTCGAGAGTCTGGATTTGTACGCTGTCGCGCGGAAAATGAAAGCGTATCTTCCTACAGAGGATTTAAAGTTAAAATCTATGGAGCAGTTTTTTTCTTTTACCCGTACAGATACCTTCTCCGGCGGAGAATTAATCGAGGTCTATGCACAGTTTTTGGGCTTATATCGCTTAAACGAACTAACGAACCATAGCAAGGAGCAGGAAGTCACTGCGTTGGGACATGTCCTGTTATTACACAATGCGGAAGACATCAAAAATCTCCCGTCTCTTACAATACTGCTTTTTTTGCAGAACATAGCAAAGGAACTAAGCACAGAACGGTTGCAGGAGACTCCTTCCTTGCCGGTTGTTCCGGAACTACAGGATGTTTTGAACCATACTAAGCTTACGCCGGCTGCCGTTTCGGTGGACTACGCATTTCCGTTTACCTTACCGAATCGCGCGGAACTTACCCTTCCTTTTGATGAGCGAATGGTTACCATCACCTTAAGCAAAAACGGAATCGTTTCTATCATGCTTCCGATTATAACCGGAGAACTGAAACACTTCTATCCCAATCCGGCAGACTACTACTACCTGCCGCTAGAGGACTGTGCCATGCACAAAAGTGTGGCCGCCTTCGTGGAAAAGGAATTCCGCAAAAAAGCCACGGCAGCCACCTGCTATACAAAACAAACAGGCATGTTCGTACCATTTTTCCTTCACAACACAAAAAAAGAAGCACAGAAAGATTCGTCTCTTCCATGCTTCTTATCCGATTACAAAAGTAATTTCTGTTATACTCCGTATATAAGGGAGTTTGATGGTACACGCCTGACAGCGATTGCCGTATCCCTACTGGACTCTCTATTATGATTCTGCCTTCACACCGGTAATAAACTCCGCATACGGCAGCGTCTCCACCCAGGCACAGAACTCGCGCCACTCCGGCAATCTGTGAGTCTTACGCTGAGAATAAATGGTCTTTAACTGGCGGTAATTGGTAGTCATAGCCGCCGTCAGCTTAAAGCCACACGGGTTGGAATACAAGAGTCTTAAATAATCCTCAGGATCCTGAGTCTCGTTATACTTATCCTTCAACTCGTTCATAATGGCAATCATACGCTTGTCCGTATACTCGCTGTACTGATTGTCCAAATCAAACTTCGCAATCCGGTGCATAGTAGACTGACTGGAAATAAAATCAAGGAAATGATACCGTTCTGCCTCTGTCCATGCCTTTACCGTAAAAGTCAAATCAAACTGCACGATAATACCGGTCATAAACTGGTCGTGTCCGCTTCCCTTCTCACAAGTAGCCAGCTTATAAGTCGTCGGCACAATGTCACCGTTCAATTCTTCTGTCTTCGTGGCCATCGGAAACTTACTGCCTCTTACTGCACTGTCTAACCCGTACACTTTCACATTGCTAACTACCATAGCTTATTCCTCCGTCTGCATTCTCTTTGGTTTTACTAACAAAACGTAACAAAGCATCCCTGCCCCGACAAGAAAACTTGCAAAGGAAATACACTGGGACACGGAAAAAATACTGAACACCGGTCCTCTCGGGTCATCCCGCAGAAACTCAATCAAAAATCTCCCGATACTGTAAAAAGTAAGATAGCATCCTGCCACTACCCCGTCTTTTCCCTTCTTCTTCATCACCTTGGCAATGAAAATTAAAATAACAAAATGGGCAAAATCCGCAATACTCATCACAAGCTGGGTCGGAATCACCTTTACGTTCCGCATTCCATGATAGACAGAATCCTTAAACTTCAAACCATACCAGGCATCTGTCTCCTTGCCGTAACAACAGCCTGCCATAAAACAACCGAAACGGCCAAATCCCTGAGCCAATGCAATGGATGGCATAACAAGGTCAAAATACTGTAAAAAGTTCAGCTTTTTGATTCTCGTATACAGATATCCCGCAAAAATTCCGAGTATAATACCACCGTACACAACAAAACCGTACATAATATCGCTAAAAGTCAACTCGCCGCTAAACAGGCTCTTCCATTCCGTAATGACATACATAAGCTTGGCACCCAAAAAGCCTCCAACAGCGCACCAGCCGCCTAACGGCCATACCCGTTCGGAATCAAGTCCCAGTCTCTTTGCTCTGAATTCTGCCGCATAAAATGCCGCAATTACGCCGACTGCGATCAAAAAGCCATAGCTGTATATCTCAATCGGTCCAATGTGAAATGATGCTTTCATAGTAACTTCCTTTCTTTTCCCTATTCCCTTCTATTCTACCAAAGGATATGCTCAAAGGCAAGGGTATCCTACACATTCCTTGTAAAAAATCTACACTCCTGTACCATACTTCTTTGCCAGAAGTACCAGTAATTCCCCTATCTTTTCCATCGCGTTTACGCTGACATACTCAAAACGGCTATGAAAATTGGCCCCTCCGGTACAAAGATTCGGACATGGTAATCCCTCATAGGTCAGTCTGGCGCCGTCGGTCCCTCCCCGAATCGGCATTACCTTCGGCTCAATGCCAAGCTCCTTCATGGCCTCACAGGCAGATGTCACCAGATGCATATGGTCAGACAGCTTCTCCTTCATGTTATAGTAGGAATCCGAGAGTTCTACTACCACTGTCCCTTCCCCGTACTTCTCATTTAAGAACCGCACCGCATTTAAAAACAATGCTTTCTTCTCTTCAAATAAGGTTCTGTCGTGGTCACGGATAATATATTCTGCCTCCGCTTCTTCCACCACACCACTTAACCGGTCCAAATGAAAAAAGCCTTCGTAGCCTTCCGTATACATCGGATTTTGCTGTACCGGAAGAAGGCTCTGCAGCTCCTGGGCAATCAAAAGGGCGTTCTTCATCTTCCCTTTTGCGGATCCCGGATGGACATTTCGCCCATAAACATGCACCGTTGCACCCGCCGCATTAAAGTTCTCGTACTCAAGCTCGCCTAACGGCCCACCGTCTACGGTGTACGCATAAGCCGCACCAAACTTCTTAATATCAAACCAATCCGTTCCGCAACCGATTTCCTCATCCGGGGTAAATCCGATACAAATCTTTCCGTGCTTTTCCTCCGGATGACGCATCAAATACTCGCAAAGTCCCATAATCTCTGCCACGCCGGCCTTATCATCCGCACCAAGCAGCGTAGTTCCATCGGTGACAATCAAATCCTGTCCGGCAAGTTCGGAAAGCTCCGGAAACTCCTCCACCGTAAGCCAAATATCCTTTTCTTCATTTAACAAAATGTCCTTTCCGTCATAGTTTACCACTCTATGCGGTTTTACATTCTCCCCTGTTACTGCAGGAGAGGTATCCATATGAGCAATAAATCCAAGGGCCGGTACCGCCTCATAGCCTTCGCTTGCAGGAATACTTGCATACACATAACAATGCTCTGTATCGTAAGTCACATCCGTGATGCCGAGTTCCGTAAGCTCCTCCACCAATACCTTTGCCAGGTTGTGCTGCTTTGCGGTACTGGGCGAGGTGCCTGTCCTGTCATCGGATTTTGTATCAATCTGTACATAACGTAAAAAACGGTCTATTATCGTCTTCATAAATGCTCCTGCCTTTCTGATGCTTTCTTTATTATAGCTCATTTATACCGGAAAGTCATCAAAAAAATAAGAAGTGGATGAATTCATCCGCTTCTTACACATGTAGTTGTAACTTTTCAAGATATTCTGATTATTCACAATCGTCACAGACATTTATTTCTACACCAAAAATTTCAACAACCTCACACTCAGCAACCTCTCCGCAAAGGTCACAAACTTTACAATCGGAGCACAACATCATTATTTCGTCATATGAAACCTCAACCATCTTAACATTTTTTGTGGAACCGCAATTTTCGCATTTATCTTTCTTACATCCAACAAAACAAGTGCCAATCAAAGCTACAATCGTTGCCATTGCAATTACACGAATAGACTTCTTTCTCATATACATACCTTCTCTCTTATAATATTTAATAATATGTTCAAAACATCTTGAAAAAGAACAAAGAAAAAGCAGACATTACCATCTGCCTTTTCTTTTTGTGTTGTCTTACTAGTTAAATGCATTGTAAATCTCTGCCATTACATCGCAATCCCCACATAAGTTAACCTTCTCACCCTCGATGGTGAAAGACTTACACTTAGCTTTCTCGCCGCAAAGATCACATTCCTTCTTGCAACCTGCGAAACAGGTAGCCATCATGCCCACGATCATTGCCAATGCAACAAAACGTACAGATTTCTTCTTCATACTATCGCCCTCTTTTCTTAAGTTTATTTTACTAAAAACCGGATACAATCCGGCTTGTAGCCACTGGAATCATCCCCCATGATACCCTATTTACAATACGGACATACATACACCTTCAGCATATCTGACATAGTGCAACCGCAACGCTTCACGCCACACAGACCACATTCCTTATAATCCTTGCAAAGATTCGTCTCTACGCCGAATATCCACTCCGTATTGCATTCCTTCAACTCTCCGCAAGCATCACACTTCTTCAACCCGCATGCAGCAAACCCAAGAGTCAAACCCATCGTAAGCAACACCATTGCTAATCTGCGAACCGAATGTTTCTTCATCGCATGTCCTCATTCCCATCAATAATTACAAAACATCACCAAAAATATATATGTTTACTATAACAGATAACCGGCATAAAGTCAAGTGTTGTATACACAAAACCCACTAAAGTATATACAACAAAAAGTACCTTTTCAAAAACGAAAGCGTTGCCGCCTAAAGACGACAACGCTTCTATTCTACGTAAGTTTGAGACGATATCTCTTACAGTACACGTACCTTTAATACGCCGTCAATTGCAGTAAGCTTAGCAACCAAGCCATCTGCAACCTCGGTTACAACGTCAAGAACGGTGTATGCGAACTCGCCTCTGGACTTATTCACCATGTTCTCGATGTTGATGTTCTCGGAAGCGAATACGCCGGTGAACTGAGTCAGCATGTTCGGGATGTTCTTGTGACAGATGGTCACACGAGCAGCGGTCTTGCAGATACCTGCATCACATGCCGGATAGTTTACGGAGTTGATAATGTTACCGTTCTCAAGGTACTCTCTGATTTCGTTTACTGCCATTACTGCACAGTTATCCTCAGACTCCTCGGTGGAAGCACCAAGATGCGGAATTGCAATAACGCCCGCCATGCCTGCGGTCTTTGCATTCGGGAAATCGGTAACATACTTCTTTACCTTACCGGAAGCAAGTGCCTCTTCCATAGCCTCATCGTCAACCAAAAGGTCTCTTGCGAAGTTCAGGATGATAACGCCGTCCATCATCATAGCGATGGTCTCTCTGTTGATCATCTTCTTGGTATTAACATTCGGATCCTCATTCTCAACAAGCGGAGTATGTACGGAAATGTAATCACAGGTGGAGAAAATCTCCTCACGGGTCTTTACGTGATGTACGGAACGGGAAATGTTCCAAGCTGCGTCTACGGAAAGATACGGGTCACATCCGTATACATCCATACCAAGGCTTACTGCTGCATTAGCAAGCGGTCCGCCGATAGCACCGAGACCGATGATACCAAGCTTCTTACCCTTAATTTCCTGGCCTGCAAACTTAGCCTTACCCTTTTCTACGAGCTTTGCAACGCCCTCATCGTCC
>JAZNBY010000215.1:0-9152 GCA_045587325.1 Lachnospiraceae bacterium
CATGGCCGAGTAGCCAAGTCGGGACGGGATAAACGCTGAAGGCATCTAAGCGTGAAGCCCCCCTCAAGATAAGATATCCCATAGCATAAGCTAGTAAGACCCCTTAAAGACGATAAGGTAGATAGGCAGAAGGTGGAAGCACGGTAACGTGTGCAGCTGATCTGTACTAATAGGTCGAGGGCTTAACCATAACGGTGTTTATAGGAATGGATGGTCCGGGAAACCGGAATCAGTATACAGTTGATAAAAGGGAAAAGGAAGAAGAACGGTAAGGTTCTTCTATACTTGTTTAAAGGAAGAAAAGTTTTTATTATTCCTCGATAGCTCAATGGTAGAGCACACGGCTGTTAACCGTGGGGTTGTTGGTTCGAGCCCAACTCGGGGAGCTGATATGTGGAAACTTTTTCTGGGTTCTGCATATGATATAATATAAGGCGACATAGCCAAGCGGTAAGGCGTGGGTCTGCAACACCCTGATTCATCGGTTCAAATCCGATTGTCGCCTCTGAAAAAGCTCTGATTCTTTCGAATCAGAGCTTTTTGTGTGCTAGAGTGCAAAGCACGGTCGGCGTGAAATTCTATAAATTTCTATCCAAATATTCTTCACGAATCATTTCTTCCAAAGCCAGAACTTCCCGTTCAAATTCTTCGGCGGATACCCGATGACAGCCCTGTCCTGTAATAATCACCTGTTCCATACGGTCGGAGGTGGCTACTCTGACATAGTGTTTCCGTCCATGTTCGTGGGCGAAGCGTTCTATATAGGTATCAGCGGTTTCTGCTTCCTTTGTATAAACCACATGGATGTTGTGGTAATCCAGGAACTCTGTTGCGTGGTTTTGTACGCGATAGGCATCGAATACCACAATCAGTTCACATTTTTTCATGGCCTGGTAGTTACACATGGATTCAAGAAGTTTGCTGCGGGCAGCATCCAGGTTGGTAGCAGCCAGATTGTTCAGGTTTTTCCAGGAGAAAATGATGTTATAGCCATCCACAAGGAGATAGGATGTGCCCTGGTTTTGAACAGTTTCTTTTCCTTTGTAGCTATATGCAACTGCAGCCGTACTTTTTGCTTTGGAAAAAGGCCGAAAGTGTCTGGTATCTTCCGTATTGCTGTTGGCATGGGTGGTCCGGCGTAAAATGGCATCGATTTCTTCGGTTCCGAGAGCGGCATCTAAGGCGGATACGGTGTTTTGGACCGGCCGTTCCAAAGGTATATCCTGAGAGGAAGGGCCTTTTAAGCGTGCTGCAAGAATGCTTTCGATGTGCATGTAATCAAATACTTCGTTCCAAGGAACAATATCGCCGGAACCGTGGGAACAAAAGACGGAAGAGGAAGGGTTCCTGGTGTCTTTGTCCGGGTCATAGCCGAACCGTTCAATGACTTCCTCTGCGTTGCGACACGGTTTATACCCACCCTGCCCGAGGGAAAGTTTTCCGTGCCCTTTGGTATAGGCGACAAACTCGCTCTGGTACTCTGTAAAGGCAGAAACAGGAGCATTGCCGCTTATGATAGCGTAATCAGAAGAAGCATCCGCCTCCTTTAACTCAAAATCGGCATGCATCCGTTCCAAATCTGTCATGGCACGTCCTACAGAAGACTGTGGAAGTTCCAATGTAAAGCTGTAATAAGGCTCCAAAAGGACAGAGGTGGCTTGCATTAAGCCCTGGCGAACGGCACGATAAGTGGCTTGTCTGAAATCGCCACCTTCCGTATGCTTCTGATGGGCACGACCGCCTACCAAAGAGATGACCACGTCGGTAAGGGGTGAGCCGGTTAGGACACCACGGTGGGTCCGTTCCTGCAGGTGTGTCATAATTAGGCGTTGCCAGTTGCGGTCAAGGCCGCTTTCTTCGCAATCGAATCGACAGGTAATCCCGCTTCCCGGGGCACCCGGTTCCAGAATCAGATGAACCTCGGCATAGTGGCGCAAAGGTTCGAAATGTCCTACGCCTTCTACTGTGTCCGTTATGGTTTCTTTATAAACAATATTTCCGGCACCGAATTCGACGGAGATGCCGAAACGTTCCGAAATCACCGTTTTGAGTATTTCAATCTGGACCGCACCCATGACCTGGATGTGGATTTCCTTTAAAAACTCGTTCCATACAACGTGAAGTTTCGGGTCTTCTTCTTCCAAAAGACGAAGCTTCGGAATGGCAAGTAACGGATCGGTACCGTCCGTAATCAATAACTTATATGTCATTACCGGTTCCAGCAAAGGGATGTTGGACGGAATGTCGTCGCCCAGGGATTGTCCCGCATAGGTGGAATCAAGGCCGGTAACGGTGCAGATTTCGCCAGCGGACAGTTCGTTTGCGGTGGTAAATTTGTCGCCGGAATACAGGCGAATCTGATTGATTTTTTCCGTATCGGTAACAGACATTTTGGAACGCAATATTCCGCCGGTAATCTTTAGATGTGTCAGGCGGGTTCCCTGTGTGTCTCTGGTGATTTTGTAGACTTTTGCACCGAAGGTATCCGGATACTTCCGAGGTGTCATATAGGTGTCCAATCCGCTTATCAGATCCTTTATACCGGTCAGGCGGAGTGCAGAGCCGAAAAAGCAAGGAAACAGCTTTCGTGCGGCAATGACGGAGGAAATGTCTGAGTCGGTAATGGATCTTCCGGCCAGATGCTTCTCAAGAAGTTCCTCGTCGGTCAGGGCGATAGCTTCCATATCAATGGCGGATGCTACGGAAAAATCAACAATGGAATCAGAGAGCATGTTACGAAGCTGGTCCAAAAGGAGCTGCCTGCTTGTGCCTTGCTGGTCCATTTTATTGACAAAAAGGAAAGTGGGAATGCGGTAATGTTTCAGCAAGTGCCATAAGGTTTTTGTGTGCCCCTGAACACCATCCGCACCGCTGATGACAAGAACCGCATAGTCGAGAACCTGAAGCGTCCGCTCCATTTCTGTGGAGAAATCCACATGCCCCGGCGTGTCAAGTAGCGTGACGGAGCAGGAAGGGAGTGTAAGTCTGGCCTGTTTTGAAAAAATGGTGATGCCTCTGGCACGTTCCATGGAGTTAGTGTCCAAGAACGCATTTTTATTGTCGACACGACCTAACGTCCGGATGGTGCCGGTCGTATAAAGCAATGCTTCCGATAAAGTTGTTTTTCCTGCATCGACATGTGCGAGCATACCTATAACGAGATGGTTCATACAAACTCTCCTATCACTTGTTACATTTATTTTTGAAGCGACGATGACAAAATGTAAGTACTATGCAACCGATTAAAATGCCGATGGAATCTACCAAGACATCTATCGGTGTACCGCAACGCCCGGGAACGAAGCTTTGGTGAAACTCATCCAGGGAAGCGCAAACAACAGCAAGAAAAAATGTAGGAAGCAGGAGATTACGAAGGAAATCTCGTAAAGAGTGAAACTGTTTTTTCTGAAATATCAGCACCCGTAGAGGAAGAAAAATACTTAATGTTAATAGAAAGTATTCCGTTACATGGGCTGCCTTCCGTACAAAAAATTGCATGGATTGTGCGCGGGAAAGAAAGACGGGGTCGGAGAGGTTCCATGAAAAGATGCTGTCCAAAAAGGACAGGATGGCACAGCAGACCCGGAAACTTAAGGAACCTGAAGTTTCGCCATCCTGGGAGGAAAATCCGAAGATAAGCAACAATATAATCAGTACGGGAAGTACGGATAAGTAGCGTAAAAATCTTTTCATGGAAAACCTCGTAAGCGCAAGAAATACGTGTTACTTGAAAATTGCTCTTAAAAAATTATATAATCCGGCGCGGATAGCTACGGCATTGTGCCCTGCTTCCGGAACTTCAAACCAGATGTGTGCCACACCATTTCGTTCCATGATGTTGTGATACCCTAACGGGAACTGCCCTACGGTGTCGTCCTTGCTTCCGCAGCAAACCATAAGAACCTTCGGCTCATAATCCTTGCCGGCAAAGGTCATTTCATCTTCCTGCATCTGGCCAGCATGGGTCATAGCCCAGTCCTGCGCAGGGGTTGCGCCCGGAGCAGGAGCGATGGCGCCCATGTAAGCAAATAAATCCGGACGGGTAAATCCGATGAACAAGGTTTCTCTGCCACCCATGGAAAAGCCTGCAATGGCCTGATGTTCCCTATCGGTATAAACGGAATACTTGTCTGCGATAAACGGCATTAAGTCCGTTACAAGATCATTGATAAAATTGTCATACGGCTTTACGGCTTCCGGATTGAATGCCGGCTGCTGATTCGGATCGGAAGATGCATACATATGTGGAAGAACCACAACCATTTTTTCTGCAGTGTCGTCTGCCGCAAGGTTGCCCAACAACTCCAGTAACTTCCGCTCGCCGTCTCTTAAATGAACATATTCATCGCCGAAAATGCCGTGTAACAGGTAAAGTACAGGGTACTTCTTGGAAGCATCGTAATTTGGCGGAAGTACCACGTTGCAACCCCGTTTAAGACCGGTGGTGGTGGAAAAATAGGTTTCGTGTACGACTTCCGGGTAAATCACGTTATCACGTCGTTCCATAGCGGATTCCGGACATTCCGGCTCGATGATTATTCCATTTATGATCATAAAAAGTTCTCCTCTGATACAATTATGATGGTAAAAACATTATTTGAAAACAGTATATCATATTTATTGAGGATAAGCAAAACAATATAAGGAAATTTTAAGGAGAGAAGGAGGATAGCAAGAAAACAAATAACACTGTAAAGTTTTTTGAGGCGATTTCCGATAATAGAGATGAGGTAGTGTAGGTATTATCAGGAGGATTTCGTATGAGTGTTGTTGCACACAATCTCTCCGCAATGAATGCGCAGAGGCGATTTGGAATAAACACAAAAGAAAAAGCAAAATCCATTGAAAAGTTATCCTCCGGTTTTCGGATTAACCGAGCGGCGGATGATGCGGCCGGCTTGGCTATTTCGGAAAAGATGCGGGCTCAGATCAGAGGATTGTCCCAAGGGGTCGAAAACACGCAACATGGAATTTCACTGTGCCAGGTGGCGGATGGTGCTTTGACAGAGGTACAGGAAATGTTGCATCGTCTCACGGAGCTGTCTATAAAATCGGCAAACGGAACCAATACGCCGGAAGACCGGTTTTGTATACAGGAAGAAGTAGCAGAGATTTTAGAGGAAATCAACCGAATCGGTGAAACCACAAATTTTAATACAATTCCGCTGTTTCGCGGGGGAGAAACTACGCAGGTGGGAGCTGGGGAACTAACGGAAACCGTAGGGGATATTCCGTTTTCCGACTTCGTTTTGTCTGATGTGGACCTGGGAAAAACCCCAATCACGGAACGATCGGATGCGGACAAATTGTTTCTTCAGGCTATTGTGAATAATCCAAACTCATCTTTTGACGGGAAAGAGTTTAATCTGATTTTCGGAAACGGAAGTACGTCAAATTCTTCTTTCCGGGTAACGGATGCGACGGGTGTTTGTACGGAGGTATTGATGTCATCGCTGACTTCGACAAATTTTAGTTACGACGGTCAGGATAGCTGGTCCAGAGAGTTTGTGTATTCTTCCGGGACCGGGGCGGATGTTACAATCAGGCAGACTGTACGGATTGAAGAGACCTCCGATACGGAAAAGAATTATGTGATATCCTATGACTTTACAAAATCACAGGATGTAGACCGGTTGGAATTTATGTTCCATGCGGATACTGCGTACAACAATAATGACCAATGTGAAGGATATTATATTGATGGAAACAGGGTGAAAAAGTATTGTGTCTATTCTCAGACGGACTCAGACTTGACAGCGGGAGCAACATCTGCCTATGTGTATGCAGGCAGTATGCCGTCCAGCTTTTCCATTGTGGATGTGGATAATGCACTTAGTTTTTCGGAAAAAATATCCTTTGCGGTGGGGGATGAACCGGACAGTCTTTCTATCGGTCATTATTCATCCATAGATAAGTGGTCCTATTATGAATCGCTGAATGTACAACTTGGCGGAAATACAGAGCGTAGTGATCTTGGTTTTAGTTTGTATTATGACATGTCCTCCAGGGACAGTTTTTCCTTTAAGTACGGAATTGTGAGTACGGAATCCGATTCCAATATTGAGGATGTGGTAACCATTCCGGACAAAACAGTATTTAAGGAACATACAGATGAGTTGAATCTATGGATACAGGCCGGTCCTAACGAAGGGGAAGGCATGTATATCACAATCGGAGAGATGAATACAACTTCATTGGGACTGGACGGATTGCAGGTGGTTACATTCCAGGATTCGGGAAAGGCAATCAGTGCCGTTAAAACTGCTTTGGGCAAAGTATCCAAAATAAGAAGTACCATAGGTGCACAGCAGAATCGTTTGGAACATGCAATTGCATACGGAGCCAACAGTGAAGAGAATCTTACTGCGGCAGAGTCGCGAATTCGCGATGCCGATATGGCGACGGAAATGGTATGGTTCTCGAAGAACAGTATACTGGAGCAAGCCAGTCAGGCTATGTTGGCTCAGGCAAATCAGGAAAAACAAAGTGTATTGAAGTTATTGGAGTAAAGGTGAAAATATTCAGAAAAACGGAAATGTACCAAATGAGGGTGCGTTTCCGTTTTTTGTTTTTAGTGCGATTTCTCGGAGGTTTTTTTATGGAAGCGGAAGAAAATGTGACGATATCTGCATAAGAAAATGAATATTTTTATTGCATCCCTGTTCGTTTCGTGGTATTATAACAATGGATATTTATTGAAAGGAAGCATTATTATGTTAGCAGAAGCAATGGTGGAGCTTGGAAAAAAGCGTTCCACAATCAGAGAAATTTTTGAATACGGCAATCAGCGTGCCAAAATCGTGGGAAGAGAAAATATTTTTGATTTCAGTATCGGCAATCCGAATGTGCCGGCTCCGGAGACGGTAACGAAGACACTACTTGACATTATTCAGTCGGAGAATCCGGCAGTGCTTCATGGATACACCAGTGCACAGGGAGCGGATTTTGTCAGAGAGGCCATTTCTGCATCCATCAACCGTCGGTTCGGTACGAATTTTACAAGGGATAATTTATACATGACGGTAGGCGCAGCAGCAGCAATCAGCATTGTGTTTAAGGCGCTTACGGTGCCGGGAGACGAGTTCATTGTATTTGCCCCGTTTTTCCCGGAGTATGCTTGCTTTATTGAAAAGGGTGCAGGTGCAAAGTGTGTGATTGTGCCGGCAGATACGGAGAATTTCCAGATTAATTTTGAGGAGTTTGAGAAGCGTATCAGTGAGAAGACGAAGGGTGTGGTGATTAACTCTCCGAATAATCCGTCCGGCGCAGTATATTCCGAGGAGACCATCAAGCGTTTGACAAAGCTTCTTGCCGAAAAGGAGAAGGAGTACGGCCATGCCATCTATTTGATTTCTGATGAGCCGTATCGTGAAATTGCCTATGACGGAGTGGAGATTCCGTATGTGACGAAGTATTACAAGAATACCTTTGTATGTTATTCTTACAGTAAGTCTCTGTCCCTTCCGGGCGAGCGTATCGGATACATTGTGGTTCCGTGTGAGATGGAAGACTGGCAGGATGCTTATGCTGCGGTATGCGGTGCAGGTCGTATTCTCGGTTATGTAAACGCTCCGAGTATGTTCCAACGTGTTGCGGCAAAATGTGCAGAGGAGACGGCGGATATTTCTATTTATCAGAGAAACCGCGACTTATTATATGAAGGAATGACTTCTTTCGGCTATAATGTAGTGAAGCCGCAGGGTGCATTCTATTTGTTCCCGCAGGCATTGGAGGCAGACGAGAGGGCATTCTGTGAGAGGGCGAAGAAGTATGATTTGCTGTTGGTTCCGGGTACGGATTTCGGTTGTCCGGGCTTCCTTCGTATCTCCTATTGTGTAAAGACCGAACAGGTGGAGAGAGCGTTGCCGTTGTTTGAGAAGCTGGCAAAGGAATACGGGAAATAATGACTTGCAGTCGATACAAAAGGATGCAGAAAGGGGAACCGGTTTTTATGAGTGAGACGACTGCATTGGACCGATTGTTAGCGGTGATTACAAGACCTAAGGTATACATCCAGACACATAACTATCCGGATCAGGATGCGTTGGCAAGTGCATACGGTTTACAGGAACTGTTACGCTATAAGGGGATTGACTCTACCATTTGTTATCAGGGGGAAGTCGATAAGGCCAATACAGTTACCATGACAGAGGCGCTGGGAATCGCATTGTATGATGTGGATGATTTGCCGATACGGGAAGAGGATGAGATTATTCTCGTTGATGGCCAAAAAGGAAATGTGAATTTAGAAGATCTGGTCGGGGATGAGATTGCCTGCATTGATCACCATCCGAAGCAGGATACGGAGAGCTATCGTTTCTTTGATATTCGTAAAGTAGGAGCTTGCGCCACTTTGATTGCGGAATACTTTCTGGAAAATAACATTCCGGTCAGCAGGAAGGTGGCAACGGCATTGACTTACGGAATCAAGATGGATACTGCGAATCTGATGCGACAGACTACGGATGAGGATGTAGATATGTTTTGTGCGATGTACAAACAGGCTGACATAGATTTGATTCGGTTATTTGAAAGTCATTCGTTGATTTTGACAGATTTGGATGCATATCGGGAAGCATTAAAGAATCTGAAAATTTATGGACATAATGTTGGTATGGCGAATGTGGGAGAGGGATGTTCCGAAGCGATGATGGGTACGTTGTCGGATTTTATCATGTCCTTGGATGAGGTAGATTTTTCGGTGGTGTATTCGTACCGTGCCGGAGGATTGAAGCTTTCGGTGCGTAGTGAGCTTCCGATGGCAGATGCAGGAGTGATTGTCAGAGAAGCACTTTCCGGATATCCGGGAGGTGGCGGAGGACATGCAGGCATGGCAGGAGGCTTTGTGGCAGGACTTAGTGAGAGTCAGGCGGAGGAAGCGGAATATGTCATTACAGAGCGTATTATTCAGTTGGTGACAGAGTGTATGAAAAAAGAGAAATAACGGGGATGTTTCCCGTCGGAAGGAGAACTAAAATGGAGTTAGTAACAGTAAGAGAATTGTATCGCAACAGAGAAGCGTATTTAGGAAAGAAGGTTACTGTAGGCGGTTGAGTAAGAAGCATCAGAGATTCCAAGGCATTTGGATTTATTGTATTGAATGACGGTACATTTTTTGAGACATTGCAGATTGTATACTCGGATAAGTTGGA
>JAZNBY010000216.1:0-5514 GCA_045587325.1 Lachnospiraceae bacterium
AACGAGAAAGAGGAGTATATCCATGACACATGTGAGATTTTACGATTCGATTGATGATTTTTGCCTGAAATTTGCTGTTATCATCACAAAAAGTGACGGAAAATGGGTGCTTTGTAAGCACAAGGATAGAACCACATATGAAGTGCCGGGTGGTCACAGAGAGGAAGGAGAGACCATCGAAGAGACCGCAAGACGGGAACTTTATGAGGAGACCGGAGCAATAGAGTATGATTTGGACCCGGTTTGTGTGTATTCCGTGCAAAAAGACAGTGGACAAGAAACCTTTGGGATGTTATACTATGCCGAGGTGACTTCCTTTGAAGAAGAGCTTCACAGTGAAATCGAGCACATTATTTTGACGGAAGATTTGGTTGAACATTGGACGTATCCGGACATTCAGCCGAAGTTAGTGGAAGAAGCTGAAAGATTAGGTTTTCTATAGTTTTGTTTACATAAAACATTTATGACAATAAAGAATTGGAGCTTTGTTAATCATATATATAAATAGAGTAAAACAAATAATATTAATTATATACACAGGAGAGATTTTACCATGAATGACTATTTAAGACTAATGTACAACGACTGCAACATCCATGACAAGGTATTTGTTTTATGCAACGAAGTGGAAGAGTCCTTAAAGGAGCGTTTTCAGGCAATCGATGAAGTGGCCGAGTACAATCAGTTAAAGGTGCTTGCCGCTATGCGGAAGAATAAAGTGTCCGATACCCATTTTAACGATTCCACCGGTTACGGCTATGACGATCTGGGGAGAGATACTTTAGAGGATGTATATGCCGATGTGTTTCATACGGAAAGTGCACTGGTACGTCCGAATCTTGTGTCCGGTACCCATGCATTAACCATTGCTTTGTCTGCAAATCTGCGTCCGGGAGATGAGATTTTGTCCCCGACCGGAAAGCCTTACGACACTTTGGAAGGTGTTATCGGCATCCGTGAGACAAAGGGATCCCTTGCGGAGTATGGCATCACTTATAAGCAGGTGGATTTGTTGCCGAACGGCAATTTTGATTTTGACAAGATTAAGGAAGCTATCAATGAGAAGACGAAACTTATTGCTATCCAGCGTTCCAAGGGATATCAGACCCGTCCGACTTTATCTGCAGGGCGTATCGGTGTGCTGATTTCTTACATCAAGATGATAAAGCCGGATGTGATTTGTATGGTAGATAATTGCTACGGTGAGTTTGTAGAGGTAATTGAGCCGACGGATGTGGGGGCGGATCTTTGTGTAGGTTCTCTGATCAAGAATCCGGGGGGCGGACTGGCTCCGATCGGCGGATATATTGTGGGCAGGAAGGAATATGTAGATAATTGTGCGTATCGTCTGACTGCACCGGGACTTGGCAAGGAGGTAGGTGCAAGTCTTGGCCTCAATCGTTCTTTCTTCCAGGGACTTTTTATGGCGCCGACGGTAGTTGCCGGAGCCTTAAAGGGTGCAATTTATGCAGCAAACATTTATGAAAAGCTTGGTTTTAAGTGTGTTCCGCGGGGAAAGGAAGAACGTTTTGATATTATCCAGGCAGTAACCCTGGGAAGCAGAGAGGCAATGCTTGCTTTCTGTCACGGCATTCAGGAGGCTGCGCCGGTGGACAGCTACGTCGTACCGGAACCATGGGCAATGCCGGGCTATCACGATGATGTAATTATGGCGGCAGGAGCCTTTATTCAGGGGGCGTCCATTGAGTTATCGGCAGACGGTCCGGTGGCAGAGCCGTACAACGTATATTTCCAGGGAGGTCTTACCTGGTATCATGCAAAGTTCGGTATTATGAATTCCGTTCAGAAGTTGTATGAAAAGGGTTTGATTTTATAATAACAGTATAGTTTGAATTTATTTGCATGCCATATTCAATTTTTTGAAAAAAGATTTGAATATGGTATGTTTTTATGTTAAAATAGAACCAGAGAATCAATGTAAAGGGGGCTTTTTTATGACAAAAAGTAAGAATTGGGTTTTGTTGCTTTTGATGCTTTGCGGAGTTGTACTCGGAAGTTGGTTGGGATCTTTGACGAAGGATATTTCCTGGTTGTCATGGCTTGACTATGGGCTGGATTTCGGAATCGGGACCGGAAACGGTGCTGGTGCATTTGTCGCTAATCTCGGTATCCTTGTCCTTACCTTTGGTCTTACCATCAAGATTTCCATTGCCAGCATCTTAGGTGTGGTGATTGCATTTTTCGCATATAAAATGTGCATCAAGTAATTCCTTTTCGCAAGTAAAAGGAGGAAATTTGAATCAGTTTTTAACACAAAAACAATTGCCGGAGTCGGAACGCCCGTATGAAAAATGCGAGCGTTTTGGTCCGGCAGCTTTATCGGATGCAGAACTTCTTGCCGTTATCATTCGTTCCGGCACCAAAAAGGAACGGGCAGTAGATTTGGCCATTCGTGTTCTTGACCGCCCCGGTTCAAAGAAGGGGCTTTCTGCTCTTCATTATTATTCCCTGAAAGAATTACAAAAAATTAAAGGCATCGGTAAAGTTAAGGCAATTCAGCTGTCCTGCGTGGCAGAACTAGCCAAACGGATGCAACTATCTGAGGTAAGCAACATTAAGGAGTTTCATTCACCCCAAAGTATTGTGGACTGTTACAAAGAACGTTTAAGACACTGCAGAACGGAAGAAATCCTTTTACTTATGTTAGATACCAAAGGAAGAAAAATTGCTGACGAGATAATCTCAAAAGGTACGGTAAACATGGCCGTATTAGAGCCGAGAGAGGTTCTTTGTGTAGCATTGCGTTTTGAAGCTGTGTTTATAGTGGTCCTACATAATCATCCCAGCGGAATTTCGGCTCCCAGTGCAGCGGACATAAAAGTTACGAAACGTTTATCAGAAGCATGTGAAATTGTGGGAATTTCCTTAAGAGACCACATAATTATTGGAGACAACAGTTATTTCAGTATGATGGAAAAAGGTATTTTATCATAAAATTTGTCTAAATATAGGACAAATAAATTATTGAAATAAATAGGAAAAAGTGGTACACTATGATAGAATATAGAAATACTATGCGAAGGGAGATTTTTAAGTTGTCATCAAAAGTTTTTGCAATAGATTTTGGCACCAGTATGTTAAAGATTTACAAGAAAAACGAAGGTGTAATTTTTGACCAGAAGAATGTGGTTGCTATTTGTGATAATATGGTAAAAGCCATTGGAGATGAGGCATTTGAGATGTACGGAAGAACACCGGATAATTTTGAAGTGACCTTTCCGGTGAAATACGGTGTGATTGCTGATTTTGCCAATATGCTTGCTCTGATTAATTCTGCATTTGCGTCCCTGGCGGACAAGCACGGAAAGATGAACGGTGCGGAATTTATCGTGGCGATTCCGAGTGATATCAGTGAGGTAGAGTGTCGTGCATTCTATGATTTGTTGTGGAGTTCTTCCGCAAAGCCGAAAAAGGACAAGGTACGTGCCGTTCACAAGCCGGTTGCCAATGCGATTGGAGCGGGCCTTGAGGTTATGACCGCCAACGGAATCATGGTTGTGGATATCGGTGCGGAGACTACGGAGATTGCGGTTATGGCTCTTGGCGGTATCGTGAACAGCAAAAAGGTGGATATCGGAGGCAATCGTCTGGATGAGACGATTATTTCCAGTGTAAAGAAAAGATATAATTTGATTATTGGTAATAAGACAGCGGAGTTAATAAAGAAGGAGTTATCCTGTGCATTGACTCCGAAGGAAGTAAAGACGCTCCGTGTATTCGGTCGTGATGTGGTAACGGGTCTCCCGACAGAAGCAGAAATCGATTCGGCCTTTGTGTATGAATCCATCGAAGAGCAGCTACATTCCATTGTAGATGCGGTTAAGATTATTTTGGAGAAGACTCCGCCGGAAATCGCTTCCGATATTCTGGATACGGGTATCTATTTGACCGGTGGCTCCGCAAATATTAAGGATATTGACAAGTTGTTTGCGCAGGAAACGGAGCTTGACATTCATATTTGTGACAATTCTTCCAATACGGTTGTACTCGGTTTGGGAACGATTCTCGAAAATAATAAATTTATTGATTTACGTCTGACCCTGGATAAGATGGCAAACGGAGGTTGAGAATGAGACGGCGCAGAAGAAGACAACGGATTCATTTCGAGTTTAATCCGAAGTTTTTATGGATAATTTGCATGATTCTCTGTGTTGTTCTGATGTTTGTATCCTATCGTTTTCCGGAACGTTTTTCGGGGATAAAGACGGCAATCGGTAATTTCATTTCTCCGATGCAAAGAGGAATCAACTCCGTAGGAAGAGGGATTTCCGATAAGTTTCAGATTTTTCAGGATAACAAGTCTCTCAGAGCAGAGAATGCGTTGTTAAAGCAGAAAATCGAAAGTCTGACAACAACGAATCAGCAGCTTACCCAGGAAAAATATGAGTTGGACGGATTGCGTCGCTTATATGAATTGGATGCGAAATATATCGATTATAAAAAAGTGGCTGCAAGAATCATTGCCAGTGACACCAATAACTGGTTTTATAGCTTTGTTGTAGATAAGGGAACCAACAATGGAATACAGGTAGGTATGAATGTACTTGCCGGTAATGGGTTAGTAGGGATTGTTTCCGAAACCGGAAAAAACTGGGCCAGGGTTCGTTCCGTGATTGACGATAACAGTAATGTCAGCGGAATGTCCATCGAAACCCAGGATACCTGTATCGTGTCCGGTGATTTGAAGCTTATGAAAGAAGAAGGAATGATACGGGTAGAAATGATTTCCATGGATGCGACACTAAAGGAAGATTCGGAGATAGTTACCTCTCATATCAGTGATAGTTATCTGCAAGGGATTCTCATCGGATATATCAAGAATATCCAGGTTGATTCCAGCAACATGACGAAGACGGCATATTTGGTACCGGCTGTGGATTTTGAACGTTTGGATGAAGTGTTGATTATTACGGAACTGAAAGAATCCTATGACTTTGAGTAAATCAACAGGAAAGGAATGGTAACGTGATTCGGGTTGTAATTGTTTTTCTACAACTGATTATATGTTTTGTTTTACAAAGCACGGTAATGCCGGCATTCGCAATGGCAGACGTGGTTCCGGATCTTCTGTTGATTCTGATTATTACGGTAGCTTATACTAGAGGCAGGATTCCGGGAATGTTAACCGGATTATTTGCCGGATTGTTGACAGACATTTTTTTTAGTGAGTTATTGGGACTTTGCGGACTGTTTTACTTATGTATTGGTTATTTTGCGGGATTTTCCCAAAAAATATATGAAGAACGGGATTATTTGTTACCGTTTCTTATGATTTTTGTGGGAGAATTTGTATATTCTTTTCTGTACTATGTTGCGCATTTCCTGCTTCGTAGCCGGACTGAGTTCGGGTATTATTTTTTACATTTGATTCTTCCGAGAATCGTATATACGGTTTTGGCAGCTGCATTGCTGTATCCGCTGTTTCACGGACTGCATCGGCTTTTGTTGCGTTTGGTGGATAAGGAGGAGTAAAGTTGTTTTATTATATTTGGA
>JAZNBY010000217.1:0-9676 GCA_045587325.1 Lachnospiraceae bacterium
TCATTTACCACAACTTCTACGCCGTCTACCACACGGTTCTCACCGCCGTTTAAGATAATACCCTTTACATTGTTCAGCGCCTTTAAGCCCTCTGCGGTAATATCATGCGGATGAATTTCACTGTATACGCCAAGGTCACGAATTTGACGAGCAAGCACGGTATTTTCGGTGCTGCCAAGATCCAAAATAACAATCATATCCTGCTTCATAAACGTTGCTCCTTTATTCAAGATTAGTCGGTATAGTTATCGAAATAGCCCTGTACAAGTACCACCGGAGTACCCTTATCACCGGAACCGCTGGTCAGGTCACAAAGGGAACCGATAAGGTCGGTAAGCTGTCTCGGAGTTGTTCCCTGAGAAGCCATGTTACCAACGAGGCTACCATTCTTTGCCTTAATACTATCTTCAATTGCAGCCTTTAACTCTGCACCGCTTAAGTTCTTGAAATCGTTGTCTGCAAGGTACTTTAACTTTAACTCGTTCGGAGTACCGATAAGACCGGAGGTGAATGCCGGAGAAACAACCGGGTCAGCCAGCTCCCAAATCTTACCCTGCGGATCCTTGAACGCACCGTCGCCGTATACCATAACCTCTACGTGTTTGCCGGTCTTGTCCATTACCTGCTTCTGAATGTCTTCTACCAAGTCCTGACACTCCTGCGGGAACAACTTAATCTTGTCCTCGGTTGCCTTATTGGAACCAAGCAGGCCGTACTTTGCATTGAAACCGCTGCCGTTTACGGAAGCCGTCATAATATCGTCCAAACCGCAAACAACCTTTGCACCTGCAGCCTTTAAGATACGCCTCGTACGAACTCTGGTATGAATATCACAAGTGAGGATGCAGTCGGTGTAGTCAAGGATTGCCTTTGCCTGATTTGCAAAGATAACCTCAACCTCTGCGCCTGCTTCCTTAATAATATTGGAATAATATTCTACGTAATCTACGCCGGTGAACTCGTGCTTGTTCTCACCGAACAACTCACGATACTTTGCAAGGGTCAGCACATCGCTGTACGGATTGATGCCCTTCTCGTCCAACTGGTCGTAGGTCAACAATGCATTACCAACC
This sequence comes from Lachnospiraceae bacterium, assembly GCA_045587325.1. Lineage (GTDB taxonomy): Bacteria > Bacillota > Clostridia > Lachnospirales > Lachnospiraceae > SIG307. The sequence continues at coordinate 1,074 of JAZNBY010000217.1, forward strand.
TCGTCGCTCGGATAGCTTAACATAAGAACTACCTTCTTTGCGCCCATAGCAATGCCCTTTAAGCAGATAGCAAAACGATTACGGGACAAAATCGGGAAGATAACGCCGATGGTCTCTCCACCAAGCTTTGCCTTTACATCTGCCGCAATATCCTCTACAGATGCGTAATTTCCCTGCGCTCTTGCTACGATGGACTCGGTAATGGAGATAACGTCCTTATCTCTCATCTCAAAGCCCTCGGACTCAGCCGCGCCAAGTACGCTATCCACTACGATCTTCGCAAGATCATCTCCCTCACGAATGATCGGGCAACGTACACCTCTTGAAACAGTACCTACTCGTCTTTCCATCTGAATACCTCTGCTTTCTGTCTAAATTAAGATTGTATACAAAAATACAATGCTCCTGACAAACATTACGACTTATTATACATCCAAATTTTCATGCTGACAAGAGTTTTTTTTCGCGGAATGGAAATTTATTCATGAAGTACAAGAGTGTAGGGTATCTCGCAGGGAGGATTTGGGCTTTTTTGACAAAAAGAGACCACCTGCAAAGGGATATTCCCCGTAGGTGGTATAGGGTATAACTTATAACATTTTCTCCATATTCCCGCAAGTAAACGGAAAGAAGTCATACTTCTTCATTCCCACATGCACTGCACCATGCTTCTCGTACCACTTCCGCAGCTGCACATTCTCCTCTACGATACCGATGTGCATCTTCACGCAACCGGCCGCCTTCGCCGTCTCATAGGCATGCAGCAAAAGTGCCTCGCCTACCTTTCCGTGACGGTGCTCCGGTGCCACGCAAAGATTGCTCAGTTCGCACTCGTTGTTTTCCTGAAACAAAAGGGAGTAATACCCGATGATGTCACCATTCTCGTTCTCATATACAATCATCGGTCTCTTTTCCTCATGAAGATGCCATGTAAGTCTTTGCTCCGTCGTTGCAAACGCAGTATAACGTGGTGCATTTTCTTCCGTAAACCCGAACTCCTCCGCCACAGTCCCAAAGCTTCTCCGGATCAAAGCCACACATCCCGGAATCTCTTCTTCTTTCATCAGTCGAATCATAAGCAGTCCCTCCTGTTTTAAAATATTTCGAACAGTATAGCATAAAGAACCACGAAAGACAACTACAAAATGAATGACTCACCCTATTTGACTTTTACAATTCTCCCTTTGCAAACAAGTTGTCCTTACCCATGCCGCATACATACGGATTGGAATCGTAAGCATGACATACTGTAAGGAACTCTTCTCTTTGCTTCTCATCCCTCATGATTTTTACCAGAATCTCATTCGGTATGGTTCTGGCATATGCCCCCGGTCCGGCCAGTTCCACATTTTTCACACCGAAGCCTTCCAAAATCCCCTTTAACTCCTCCGGCATAAACGCATAGGTAATGCACCACGGCACACCACCTCTCTCATATTCTTCAATTTCCCATTCACCACCCATAAGACCGGTTTTCCGTAACTCCTCGATTCTTTCCTTCTGAAATGAAAACGAGCCAATTGCGTTTGCACGGTTGGATATACACCACTGCACAAACCCATCCGAATCCTCGGGGTTTAAAATGAACTGGTTCTTCTGAATCGGGTTTGCCTGATACGGTAACACACCGAGTCTTGACGTTACGCTAATCATAATTCTCTTCTTTGCCAGACGAACCAACGCTCCGATTACCTTTTCCTGATTCGGATACGTATAGGAAATCGGTGCATCAAAGGACATTACCAAATCAAAGGCTTTGTCCGCAAACGCCGATAAATCTTCCAGTGCTCCCTTTACAAAAGTAATATTTTCTTCCACTCCGGCTGCTTTCGCCAATTCCTTTGCCTTATCAATCATGGATTGCGAAATATCAAAATGAGTCACCTTACAACCCTTCTTTGCAAGTAAAATCGAGAAACGTCCGCAGCCCGCACCACCGTCAAACACAGTCTCGATTCCGTCCAGATTTGCAAGCAGTTCCTGTTCAATATGACTCTTCTGCACAATGTCGTCAATAAAGCTTTCCTCTCTACGACTTTCTACTTCCCCTTTATCCGGTTGATTCCAAAGCCGGTCTGCGATCTTTCTACTGTAATCTTCTCTCATTGTAATCCCTCACTTTCAAAATGAACATGTTTTAAGCATGCTTCATTCTACCATGAGGTTTTGCCGGAAACCTTTCCGATTTTGCTGTTTTTCCGGTTTCTATAAATTTTTACACCCGTACCGCCACCTGGTACTCGTCCTCGTACACAATGTCTCCGACAAAATTCGTGTACACCACATCGTAAGGATGATTGTACTTATCTAATAACTCCATCGCCGGAGTAATCTTCTCCAGCATGTGAGCCGTTGTTGCCACCTTAAAATAAGTAATCACCGGTTCCTTTCCGCTTTCACACACATCCGGAATCGGCAGATTCTCTTCAAACCACGCATTAATTTCCTTGAACAACTCCGCGTCTGCTTCTTCCATCACACCATCGTAAATCTTTCGCCAACACATAGCAAAGATGCCCTTTGGATACTTAGTTACATAGGACAGCTCGCGCCCCTGAATTCTTACATATTTAAAATCCATACTATTCCACCTCTTTTCTCATTATCTCCAATACGTCAACAGTGCCTCATCAATCGCAGCAATCTTCTCTTTACCTTTTATCTGACTATAAAATGTAAGTTTCTCTACTTCTTCTTTGTCCATCCGTCGGTTCTCAATCTCTTGCAGCATAGATTCCGGTAACGTTACACCGTACAATCCGCCATACTCTTCATGCCATTTCGGATTAAAATATCCCGGCGCCATTTTATCGTGCATCAAACCGAGATAAGTGTACTCCACACCGGCAAGCCCCAATTCTTCCTCTGCCTCACGTTCGATACACCCTCTGAGCGTCTCTCCTTCTTCTTTGCAGCCTCCGAAAATTTCCCAGTCCTGTCGCCAGTGATTCCAGCCAAGCAAATGTTCATCTCCAATTTTCACCACAAGCAGTGCATGATTCACCGGACTATACTGCTGTTCCGCCAGTTCCTCCGGCACATCAAGCACTTCTAAAAGTTCATTCCCTGCGCTGTCTCTTACTATCATCTAATTCGCTCCTTTCCTTTATTTCCGTGCAAGCGATGCTTCGCACGGAAAAAGAAAACGCTTGTCGGGGAGAACTTTTCCCTGACAAGCGTGGATCAGACCTAAGGTCTACTATCGATTGTTACTATATCATATGAGTTAAAAGTTGTCAACAGGCGACCGATTATCGGACTCCTCAGACATTTTCCGCATGACAACAAATGACATTTTCTATATACAGCCGTCCCGGGCCACTTTATTTCACAGAATTATAGAAAATCCCCCTGTAGATTCCGCACAAAAAACCGCTCGCAAAATCCCCGAGTTTGATGTAAACTAAAAAAGAACAAAAAAGTAAAATTTATATCGCACATTTTTCTGCCTTCAATCGTTTATATAGTGAAAGGCCTTTCAAAAGAAACAAAACAAACAAAGGAGAGATTGGTTTGGATAGAGAAGACTATGCGCGTATCGTTCAGACGCATATGGATACCATATACAGAATCGCTGTCAGCTACACCAAAGTCCCGTCAGACGCCGATGATATTGTGCAGCAAACCTTTGTGAAGCTGCTTTCCAGAAAAACAGTCTTTACGGACAGAGAGCATGAAAAGCGGTGGTTGATTCGTGTATGTGTCAATGAATGTAACAGCTTTTTCTCCTCCTTTTGGAGAAAAAATGTAAGTTCCATAGATTCTCTTGAACATCAGCCGATTTTTTCCGAGGAAAAAGACACGGAATTGTACGAGGCCATAAAACGGTTACCTTCCAAATGTCGCATTGTAATTTATCTGTTTTACTATGAGGGATATCAGACAAAAGAAATTGCAGACATCCTACACATGAAGGAAGCAACGGTCCGGACCCGACTTGTCCGTGCACGAAATTTGTTAAAGGAACAGCTTAAGGAGGCGTGGTAACATGAAAAAAGAAGAGAACGTGAAAAAGGTATATGATCAGATCCATGCACCGGAAGCGTTGCTTGGAAAGGTGATGGAGATGAAGAAAGACACTTTTAGATTTAGAAAGGTTGTAAAATACGCACTTGTGACAGCAGCTGCATTGGTGATGACTTTTGTGGCAGGAAACGGCATCTGTTATGCAGCTACCGGAGAGAGCTTAATCAGCAACATTAAATTTCTCGTTAACGGCAAGGAAGTCGAGCATGAAATTACATGGCGTGAAGAAGACGGTCGTATGATCGGCACTTTGGAAACAGATTTGGACTATGTAGACGAACACACCGGAAAACCGGGGAAAGTATCTGCCAAGATTGAAGTACAGCCGGACGGAGTTTCTGTAGATGAGTTTACAGTATCTGGTGTAGACAATCTAGAAGACACGGTTGCTATTTCCGTCGTTGTTCCGGAGGAAGGCGTTTACATCTCCGTGGAAGAAACCGACGACGAATTTGACTTATCCGTAGACACCAACACTGCGGAGTAACGTTCCGGTAAAACATTCATAATTACCCATAACAAAACCAAGCCGCCCCGGCAACTCCGGGACGGCTTTTCTTATATTCTTCTCGTATACACTTTTCAAAATTTCTTTTGCCGCCGAGCAGACCGGGCACTTTACTTCACCCAGCACATACCTTCCTTGTGCAGGCCGATGCCTTCCATGAAACGCACCGCCGCCGCTGCCGCTGCGTCGTACTGTGATTCCCCGTCTAAGTGCTCCAACATCGCCGGAGTATCCTTCGGAAGTTTGCTGATTTCCTCCATCAACACCGGATAATCGATGCCGCCGGTACCGAGAAGCACCTCACGGAATGCCACGGTCAAAGAATCCGTCTCCATGGCAATGTCCTTCAGATGCAGGGTCACAATCTTATCCCGAAGCTTGTCAAAAGTCTCTCTGATAAATGCCCCATTCTCAAAGAACCGCTTCGGATGGTTCATGGTGTTGCAGATATCCAAATGCACCGCTGCCGCATCACGGTCAAGAGCCTCAAGAAAACGCAAATATCCATCCGGGGAATCCAGGAAATAATACGGCATCATTTCAAAAGAAAGCTTCGTCACCTTCGGATTTACTGCATCGATGATCCGCTGAAATACTTCCACGGATTCCTTAAAAAACGCTTCCGTATAACCGGAACAGTGCGGTCCGAACCAGGTCTCGGTCTGCTTCGTTCCGAGAATGTCCACGCAAGTCGCCGCGCCCAACTCTTCCGCCAGACGCAGTCTGCCGATGATGTACTCTATCTTTGCTTCCGCCTCTGCTTTGTCCGGGTGGAGCGGATTACACCATGCGCCCACCTCCGCAATGCGAATATCATGCTTTTTCATAGCGTCCTGAAACGCCTTTAATTCTGCCGGACGCTCCAGACTTATCCAGTCCGGACAGAGTGCCGCACCAAAGCCCTTTTTCACATGGGCCAGCGCATACTCTTCCGGGTCATTTCCTTTTACAAATACATAACCGCCTAGTCTCATAAATCCTCCTAACTATCACATGTTACAAACACACCGGTTGCAATCCCCTTGCAACCGGCGCATCCGTTATGTTCTTATTCACTGCTTCGTATTCATTACTTATCATTCTTAGCAACTACAATTTCGCCTGCACCTGCCTCAAACGGACCCACCTGCGGATTCACTGCACGATGTGCGCCGAAGAAGTCCTCGTCAAATACAATCGGGCTGCCGTCCGGATTCTCAAACATCTGCTCCGGCTCGAATGCCATACCAAGCACTTCCGTGGAAATCATCTTGGCACCGGTCTTCGGCAGGAAGTCGTATACGTTGGTCTTAAAGGTATACTGGCCTTCCTGTTCCACAAGCTCTATGGTTACTTCGTGGTCGTTATCCACAAACGCATCCGTCTCCTTCGTCATGGCCTTTGCACCGTTAAAGAACGCATTGCCATCTGCCCATACCGGAAGCGGATTATAATAACGATCCGTCTTCTTCGAGCCCATACCGCAATAGCCCTCAAACTGCGTCGCATATTCCTCGTAGGTCGGGTACGCCTCATACGGGATGGTACCTACCGTCAGATTACCGTCGGACCACTCGTCGTTCTTCCACTGCTCCTGCAGCTTCACCAGACCCTTCCGCATCTTCTGCTGTACGAAAATGTTATTGTAGAAACGGAAATCACCGTGCAAAATCGTCATAAAGCCCGCGATCTCCGTACGATGGTGCATATGATACGGGGTATAACGCGGAGAAAACTTGGTCGGGGTTCCGTTATCCACACCTCTGCCTACTGCCGTAAACGCACCCGCGATAAAATTGTGTACCAGCGCAACGCCCTGGGTCGGCAACTTCATGGCATGGTCGGACAGCATAATGTTATTGTCCACCAAAGTCGGGCCGTGGGACACCTCGATGAAAATATCCTCGCCAACCGCCAGCATATCGTCATGCACCGGATATTCCTCCGCCTCATACGGAACGGTATTGTGGTGGAACAGGTTCTGACTCACGCGGGTTCCCTGTGCCTGCCAGTCCAGCCACAGGCCTCTGGTACAATGGTGGAAATGGTTTCTGCGAATGATAACGTCGATAGCTGCATGCATCTTAATACCGCCGATTTCCGCCCCGGCTAGATTCTGCTTATTATTAATATGATGAATGTGGTTGTCCTCGATAATGGAGAACACACCGCCCAGATGACCTACGATACCGGTCTGTCCACAGTGATGAATGTTACAACGGCGCACGATGTGGGAACCGATATTTTCCTTCGTCCAGCCCTCTACCTGTGCCTGACAAATGTTGTCACGCTCGGTCTGGGTGCCATCCTTAAACTTCCATGTGGACCACTTGTTGTCGTTGTTCGGCTGGCAGTACTTTCCGAGGGAAATACCGGAACACTTGGACTCGGAAATCTCACAATCCTCGATAATCCAACCCTTAGACCAGTGCGGACCTACCATACCTTCCTGATAAGCGGTCGGCGGAGCCCACTGGGTGGCAGCCTTTGTTACCGTAAAACCGGACAGGGTAATGTAGCCTACGCCCTCCTTAGACGGATAGAAGCCGTTTCTGCGCACCGTAATCTCCACGTTTTCCGCATTCGGATCAAGCCCCTGGAAATTCGCATATAAAACAGTCTCATCCGCAGCCTCGTCCTGCTCGGCATACCAGGTATATACGGTAAAATCACGATCCCAGGACTTCATATATACCTTCGGATTCAATACATCATCCAACTTCAACACTTCATACATAGACTTGTCGTTTAAAAATACATCGCCGGTATGTGCAACGTACAAGGCATTGAACCAGTCACCGAATACCTTCGTGGTATACGGATTATAGCTGCCGAAAATACCGTTCGGAATGCGAGCCATCCACACATTCTCTGCATACGGCGCCCAGGTCTTCACTTCCTCCGCACCGGTAATCACTGCCGCTAACGGCTCCGTGGAACGATAAGTAATCCGGGCATCCGGTGTACCTGCATTGGCCGGATCTACGTACTCACGGTACACACCCGGCGCTACCAGTACCTCATCTCCCGGTTTTGCAATCTTTGCTGCTTCCGTAATTCTCTGGAACGGATACTCCTTGGTACCGTTTCCGCTTCTTCCTGCTTTTGCATCTACATAAATCTGCATGAAAAATCCTCCTGTCTCTTTCTTTATTGATTCAAAGGAAATTGTACACTCCCTCGTGTATTTCACTCATCTTCTACAGTCGATGGATGATGGTCGGATCAAAAGACTTCGTATCCTTTACACCGGTGCTTGCCATGGTGCCGCGCAATTCGTCGTTCATCTCCCGCATACGATTTGCCACGCCTTCGGCACCGCCTTGACGGATAAACGGAATCAAATGAGTACCAACGCTCACTGCCGTTGCACCCAGTGCCAATGCTTTATAAGCATCCATACCGGAACATACGCCACAATCCACAAAAATCGGCATTACATCGCCCACTTCCTTTACAATCTCCGGAAGTACCGCAAGTGGCGGCATCGCGTAATTCATACGTCCGTTATGATGAGACACTACGATACCATTGGCATCAATCTCCGCACACTTTGCCGCATCCCGTACACTAAGCACACCCTTTACCACAAACGGCAGATTCGTCATAGCCATGTAGCGCTCCAAATCCTTAGAGGACTTCACCGACATCTGCTCTCCGAGACACACATCCGGGTTGCCCTTGCCATCAAACATGTGGTCAATGTCCATACCGACTGCCAGAGCGCCAAGCTCCTCAGCGTAAGTCAACATGCCTCGAATCTTCTCCTCATCCGCATACGGCTTAACGATACGGATGGTCTTTGCACCCGTAGCCATAACTGCAGAAAACTCCTCATTGCTGCCCATGCCGATCCAGTGCACCGCATTCATCCGTGCCGCCGCCTGGGCGTACTGCACCATACCGTTCGGCATGTCCGGATTGAAGGTGCCGATGTGGGATAGGGCCGCCGTCATAATCGGTGTGTCAAACTGATACCCATACAAACCGAAGCTTGTATCCGGCACTACACTGTCCATGAGCCGCTGCTCCAATAATAAACTGTCAAAATATGCTCTTGTAATCTCCCTGGAATTCGCAGGGTTCTGTA
>JAZNBY010000218.1:0-13968 GCA_045587325.1 Lachnospiraceae bacterium
TTTCTAAAAAATCATCAAAGTTTTTCATTATGCTCACACCTTTCCGAATAGTCTTTTCTATACTTTTTCGCCTTTCATTTATTACATGGCATATATGCCATATTGTCAATAATTTTTAACTACCTGACTAATCGTTTGTGTCGTTTGTGTGGGAAAAATCTGCGATTGCAGGATTAACTGTTTTAGATATTTTTACAATACTATAACTCTTCTTATAATTCAACAGAAATATTCACAAAAAAGCTCCCCCAAAAAAGTGCTGAGCCGTGAATCCACAGCTCCGCTTCTCTTACCAATCCTTTTCGATTCTCATGTTTTACTTTTTAAAATCTCTTTGGCAAACTGCCTTGCCCCTGCCACTGCCTCCTCTGTCTGGAAGGACGCCAAATTATCCGTATCCCGTACGGAATACATCCCGATGTACTCTAAATGAGAATGCTCGCAAAGTCTCTTGATACCGGTTTCAAAGGGTTCCGTAGCATATGCCGCAGCATAACCGTGAGTAGCAAGGATTGCTACTTTCTTTCCTTCCCAGAGACACCCGTTTGCACTTCCGTAATACTTATTAAATCCATAATGCCGATCCAACACCGACTTCATTGTCGTCGGACAATACCAAGCATAAATCGGTGTAGCAAGAACGATACAATCCGCCAACAGAATTTCTTTCGCCACCTGTTCCATGTCGTCCTTTTGCACACAACCATAGTCATCCTGTACATTCTGGCATGCATAGCACGCCTTACAAGGCAAAATATGCTTATCCGTTAGCGGCAGATACACTACCTCCGCTCCACCTTGCTCCAATTCTTTCAAAATGGGCTTACAAAGTTCCGCGGTATTTCCGTGAATTCTTGGACTCCCCATTAAAACTAATACTTTCATAAAATCACTCTACTTTCTCTTTTTCACATAAATCAGAATAAAATTCAAAATTTTATCCAAGCCCTTATCTAAAAACTCTTTATCCCGAATGCCGAATTCATGTTCCGACTCAAACCATTCCTTCCATGCCACATCAAAGCATTCTGCTTCCTTCACGGTTATGTCGCATCGTTCGCCACACTCTTCTTTCAAAAGCGTTTCCCACCAGGCTACCGTTTGAAACAGTTCTGCGTCATCGCCTTCGGCCCAGGTCGTAAAAAGGTCCTTCAGCTCTCCCGTCGGGTATTCTTTTAATCCCGGAATTGCAATCATAACGTAGCCGTCCTTCTTAATGAACGGCAAAATCTTTTCTGTAAATATGCCCTTCTTACAACCGAAATAGTGATAAGAATCCACGCTGATGATTGCATCAAAATACTCTTGTGCAAAAGGCATATCCAATGCATCTCCGTGAATCGGAATAATCTTGTCCTCTAGATGATTCGCCTTGATCCTCGCATAATTTTCCGATGCGGTCACCCACAAATCAAGTGCAACTACACTTTGTGCGCTTGTTTCATTCGCTATGAACAGGGATGTTAATGCAAACCCGCATCCCAAGTCTAATGTTCTTTTGTATGTTGCATCTTCAGGACTTCTTCTGATTAACTCATCCAGTAACCGAAAAGAATTCGGTCCCATCAAATACTCTTTTGTAAAATACTTTTTATACTTATCAATATGACTCATTATAATTCCTCCGTATAATCGTTACTTATCCCGCTACATAATACTGCGCCTGTGCTATCCAAAGTTCATGATACAGCCCGTCCTTCTCCTGCATCAACTCCTCATGGCTTCCTCTTTGTACCACCGCGCCGTCTTCAAACACCGCAATCTCATCACAAAACTTACAGGAGGATAACCGATGACTAATATAGATTGCCGTCTTGTCTCCTACCAACTCATTGAACTTCGTATAAATTTCCGCTTCTGCGATAGGATCTAAAGCCGCCGTTGGCTCATCTAAGACAACCACCGGTGCATCCTTATACAGTGCTCGCGCCAAAGCCACCTTCTGGGCTTCTCCGCCGGAGATTTCCACGCCCTCCGATTCAAAGTCCTTGTATAACGCGGTTTCAAGTCCCTTCGGCAGATTCCTTAACCGTTCCGAAAGACCTGCTTTTATAAGACATTGCTCCGCTTTTTCCCTGTCGTACTCCATAGCGGTTGCCACATTTTGTCCCAAAGAAAATGCAAACAGCTTAAAATCCTGAAATACCACGGAAAAGATTCGTAAGTACTCCTCATAATCATACTGTCGGATATCCACACCATTTAACCGGATTTCCCCTTCCGTCGGGTCGTACAATCTGCATAGAAGCTTGATAAAGGTGGACTTTCCGGAACCGTTTTTTCCTACGATTGCCAATCGTTCTCCCAACTTAAACTTTAAAGAAAGCCCCCGCAGGGAATACGCCTTGGCTCCCGGATACCGGAAGCTGACATTGCAAAACTCAATTTCGTACTCGCAGCCCTTCTCGCCACCTTCGTTACCCATGGCATTCACATCTACGGTCAGGGTTCCCTCTTCCTTACGATTAGGAATATCCAGATACGCATACAAGCCCTGCAGGTGTCTGCAATAGACCTCGTTGTCTGCCAACACAAACATCATATCCTGTACTCCCGTACCGAGTTTTCCTAATGCTCCAATATACTGTACAATACTTCCCACACCAAAGGCTCCCAAGGAAGCTTTGAGCGCAACAAACACCCAGCATACTACCGTACCTGCGCCTACCACCACTGCTGCCAACGCAGGATAGGCAGCCATGGCACGCAAATGTCCTCCCACGGCCTCATCCCGTTCCCTCATCTCGCGAAATGCTCTCTCTGCCGTTCTGTGTTGCTTATAAATCCTCACATCCTTTGTCCGTTCCGGGGCTTTGGAAAGTTCGTGTCCGAAGAACATAAACGCCCGATTGAACCATACCGTATCCTTACACCATACTTCAAATACGGCATTTTCCTTCCGCGTGGCTTTGGAATTTGCAATCCCACCAAGCAGTACGCATAAACCGATTCCCACAATCCAAAGTGGGGAATCCATCCAGACTGTTCCCGTGTTTGACAAAAACAACGTAACGGTAAGGGATAAGGAAAGAACAATACTTGCCGTTGCATTCACCAGACTGTTCATGCCCCAAACAAGCTGCCCCAGTCCGTTTCCGAACATAAACAGATTCTCCGATGCCTCCTGCTTTTGTTGTAACACCTTGGCATCCTCCAAATCCGCATAATCCATAGTCATCGACTTATCCGCAAATACCTTCCCAAAAAAGTTCCACATCTGGGCTTCCTTTTCTTCCGTCACCCTGTCCACCATACTTTTCACAAGCAGCAAAAGGAAATTGAAAACCACAACCGCTGCCACGTAACCCGCAATATAGTTTCCTCTCCGTTCTCCCGCCAGTTCGTTAATCAGCTGTGCGGATATCCATACGGAAATCAACGGCTGCGCGGCCGCAAGTACCGCCGATACTGCCTTTCCCCCGGCCAGGCCCGGACAATACCTTCTTAAAATCCCGATACCTCTCCCTGTAATTTTCACACGTTCCTTTATCGTAAGTCTGTCCTTCATTGTACCGCACCTCCTTCCGTAGGATGTTCCCTGTAATACTTTGCCTGGGTCTCATACAGTTCATAATATCTTCCTTGCCTTGCTAAAAGCTCTATATGAGTTCCTTCTTCAATAATCTTCCCGCCTTCCATCAACACAATCCGGTCGCAGAACCGTGTAGATGCCAGACGGTGGGAAATAAATACGGTGGAACAATCCTTCATCACCTCATGATAGATCTCGTACAGGTTGCTTTCCGCAATGGGATCCAGGGCCGCCGTAGGCTCGTCCAACACCATAAAAGATGCCTTTCGGTATAATGCCCTCGCCAGTAACAACTTTTGTATCTGACCACCGGAAAGTTCTGTTCCCTCATCATTCACTGCTTTACTGTATTCACTGTCCATCCCCTTCGGCAGAGAGGCAATCTTTTCCCAAAGACCGGCGGTTTTAAGACACTTCTCTACCCTTTCCCTGTCAATCTTTGATGGTTCTTCCTCAGACACAGCTTCCACAAAGCTCACCGGAAGCAGGGAAAACTGCTGGAATACTGCTGAAAACAGTCCGTAGTAAGCATCTCTATCATACTCTTTTACATCCACACCATCATAACGGACACTCCCCTCCGTCGGGTCCGTAAGTCCGCACAAAAGCTTCACAAGGGTGGTCTTTCCCGCACCGTTTAATCCCACAATGGCCAGATGTTCCTTCGGTGCAACCGTCAACGTGAGACCGGAAATCGTATCCTGCTCCGCCCCCTCGTACCGATAGCTTACCTTACAAAGAGACAATTCCCTCGGACCTTCGGATGCCTTCGGAAGTTCCTTTCCACCCTCTCGTGTATATGTATCGGAATACTCTAAAAAGGTACGTACACAATTTACAGTGCTGCTGATACGGGAAAGAGCCGTCATCTGCCCGAATAGTCCGGACAACCATACAGAAAATCCGTTAATTACACCAAAGTACAACACAAAATCCGCAACATACATATCATGTTCAATTACCAGATACAACAGATACGCATAGGCGGCCGTCTCCCGCACCAGTGACAATCCGGCATCTCCCGCCGCAACGCCAAACACTGTCTTTGTATATCTGCGATACCATCTGTTTAAGCCTTCCACATTTTTACGATACACATCCGAAAGCCACCCGTCCATACGATACAGCCGGATATCCTTTGCGGACTTTAAGTCTCCCGATACACTTGTCAGATAGTCCGTCCTCTGCTGATATCGTACTTTTTCGTCCCGGTGCTTCTCCGTGAAACGGATTGCCCTATGATTTAAAATACAACTACACGCTGTCACCGTAATCAGAAATAACACCAATCCGATACTTAGCTTTGCCAAAATACCGAGGTATACGAAGAATCCCAAACCGCTTGTACACAACCCGATTCCTACATCATATACCTGGGTCATAGGGGAATAATTGCCGTTACAGGCAGCGGCACTTTCTGTATGTAGCTTCCGGAATCGTTCGGTCTCCTGATGACAATAATCCGCCGTCATTCCCTTCGTTGCCACCAGTTCCGTATAATAGGTATTCATCCGCAACTTCTGAAAAAACAGAAGCTTTTCAAAAAACACCTTACCTCCTGCACAAAGTGCCAGTAACCCGGTTCCGATGACCGTCACAAACAAGATATCCTTTACAACCGCTCCCGTTGTAATCTGTTCAATCACGATTTTCGGCAAAAACGTCGTAATGACCGGCATCACGATTCCTATTACCACAGAGAAAACGCACAGCACCAACAGAAACGGATAACATTTCACTGTTTCTTTCAAAAGATAACACACATTGGAACTTGTTCCGTACTGTGTCACCTTTAGCGTATCTTCCGCTTTCTCTTTTTTCATAAAATCACCTTACTTCCGTTTCTCTAAACTTATCCCTCGTGCAATGCCTCATAAAAGGAATAATCCACCAATCCCTTTATGTGACTTGATGCACTTTCCTCCAATTCTTTTATCATCAGACAATCCGGATGAGGAAGCTTCACATTCGGTCCCGCCTCCACTCCGAATTTATAGCTCGGTAGAAAACCTCTGCTGCTATAATTACGCGGATTCCCTTCCACAAGAATCGCCTTAAATCCCAACCGTTTTGCGACCTCAAAGCCATGTTCCAGTATATCCTTTGAAATATGCTGTCGCTGCAATTCTGTTTTTACCGCCACCGGTGTAAGAATCAATAGCTCATCTTCGTACTTCCCTTCCAGATGAAACCGTGAAAACATGGCATAGCCGATGACCTCGTCAGTCTCATCCACCATCACAAATTCCAGTTCTGGGATATAATATTTCTTTGCGCGGATTTCCTCCACTAAGCTTCGTACAATTTTTCCTTCCTCCGGGCTGTCCCATTCAGCGAATACATTTTCCACCAATTGAAGGGAAGGAAGAAGATACTTTGGTTCCATAGCTTTTATATTTCGTATCATGTTGTTACCTCCATTGTTTGTTTTTTCTTTCCTATCTACTCTTTTTCCCCAGCATCTCTGCCCGTTCTGCTTCTACTCCCGTCAGTTCAAGCGAAACGCCTTCCATATGTTTCCGTTCCATGTCGTGGCGCAGCTTCCTCGTTTCCACACTGTCGAATATGATAGAGAAATCATAATCTTCCGGGTATAATTCCTCCGCTGCTACATGGAGTTTTACCCGCTTGTGATTCATCCAAATCTTTTTATTCGGCATCTGGATTTGCAACACGCCTTTTTCATTCTCAGGCTGGCATACGATACCGATTTTCTTATCCGGGTAAATCATGACGCTGTCACCGATTCGAAACTCTCTTGTCTTTGCTTTCTTTACAACCGGCTTCTTTTTCTTTGTAATCCGTGGAGAGAATTCCTTTTGTAGTTGCTCTTCGTTGGCTTCTTCTGCAGTACCTTCCGCATATTCTTCCTGTCGACCGTCTTTTCTCTTCGGTTGTTTCTGCGTCTCTCCGTAGGCCGCCGCTTCCGCTCTTTTTAGCATCCCCGCCGGCATTCCCAGTCTTCTTGCAATATGGAACGCGCAACTTTCTCCGGCCTCGCCTATGACCATCTGATAGGTCGGCTTTAAATTCTCCTTATCAAATGTCATACGGGCGTTTACGATTCCTTCCGTCTGCTCTGCGTATACCTTTACTTCCGGGTAATGAGTGGTCACAAGGAACAGTGCTCCGCTCTTTTTTAATTCCTCCAGAATCGCCACTGCAATGCCCATTCCTTCTAACGGATCCGTGCCGGAGCCCAGTTCGTCCATCAGCACTAGACTCTGATCGTTCACCCGTTTTAAGATATCCAGCACATTCGTAATATGAGCTGAAAAAGTAGACAAATTCTCCGACAGATTCTGTCCGTCACCGATGTCACACAGGTAATTGCTGTTCATACAAACCGTAGCTTCCTTACAGGATACATGCAAACCGCACTGGGCCAGCATACAGTTTAATGCCACGGTCTTTAAGGACACGGTCTTGCCGCCGGTATTCGGTCCGGTAATGACGATTCCGGTAACACCTCTTCCGATTTGGAACTGTAGCGGCACGCACACATCCTTTTTCATAAGGGGATGTCTGGCATCCTTAATGACAATTTCCCGTTCTGTTGTAATCACTGGCTCTACTCCGTCATAGAGAAGGCTCAGTTTTCCTTTGGAGAAAATATAGTCTAGCTTCTCAATATACTTAATATTTTCCTTCAGTTCTTCTCCATGGGTTTCCACCATTGCGGTCAGTTCATACAAAATCCGCCGTACTTCATTTTCTTCATCAATATGAAGGCTTTGTAGCATAGCATAGTACTCACCACAGGCTACCGGCTCAATAAAAAGTGTATTTCCCGTAGAGGATTTATCAATAACGGTACCCGAAATCCGGAACTTGCACTCTTTCTTTACCGGAACGCAAATGCGCCCGTTCCGCATAGTACTGAAGCTGTCGGACATACAGTCCTTATGGGTACGCATAACCGCATCTGCCTTTTCCCGCATCCGGCTCTCGGTCTGTGCAATCTCTATGCGCAAAGACTTTAATAACTTCGATGCATTGTCCCCCACCTGTTCGTTTACTATCTGCGTATAAATACTCTCCCGAAGTTCCTCCAGAGGTTCTAAGTTTTCTTCATACCAGGCCAGGGATATCTCGTACTGCTTCCCCCCGCACAAATACTTCTTTAAGCGTTGTATCATAGTAAGGGCAAGTTGTACCGCAAGTAACTGCTCCACGGACAGACAGTCTCCTTTTCCTGATGCTTCCACGATGTCCGAAAGCCCCTGTATGGATGCAAGGGGCGGATTTCCCAAAAGCTCTATCATCCTTTTTCCCTGAGATGTCTCCCTCTGCATTACAAGTAACTCCGCTTCGGAAAGTACCGGCTGTATGGCCCGAATCTTTTCCTTTGCTGTCTCTGTCAGAGCGTATTCCGCCCAAAGTTCTTTTATTTTGTCAAATTCCAATAACTGTTCTTCTCGATTCATTTCTATTACTCCTTGTATTCTTTTTCTAACGTTTTATCTCACACGCTAACCTTCACCGGAAAGAACACCCAGGCAATTACCTATAGAACAAAAAAAGCAGAACCATATGGTTCTGCCTTCATCACATCACAAAAAAACCTATAACTAGGCCTATGAAGCATTTGTAAGGCAGATACCTCAGGGCAGACTTCTAGCGTAAAAAGTCAATCCTGCAACTGTTTCGTTGAAGGTGTCCTATCTTGTTCTTCTTACAATGCTATTCATAAAATCCTCACTTTGTTTTATAAAAAAGTTCTAAATTACAACCTCATAGTAACACACTCCGCAACCTGTGTCAAGCCTAATCTTACACAGCGACACAGGTGACAACCAAATATGCCGCATAAATTGCCAATAATAAAAATCCCTGCCACTTGCTGAACTTAGACCTTATCATGGCCGGCACCACTGCCACCAGACACACCAACAGGCAAACCGGCAAATCGATTCTTGCCGCAGATTCGGCTAACGGCAACGGTTTTCCGGATACCAAAGCTGCCAACGGCATAATCAATGTCATATCAATAATATTCGCACCAAGAATGTTACCGACAGAAAGCGCCGACTGCTTCTTTACCACCGCCGTAATGGTAGTAATCAATTCCGGAAGAGAAGTTCCTACCGCAACCAGCGTAACTCCGATAATACGCTCCTCAACACCAAACATACGCGCCATTTCACTTCCGTTATCTACCAAAAGTCTTGCACCTACTACAATTCCCACCGTTCCCAACACAAATTTTACAATATTGGTTATCACTGTTTTCTTCTGTTTTAAGGAAGGGTCCTTTGCCTCTTTTCCTTCCATTGTCATTGTTTTCTTTGCACTGCTTACATTTTCAATAATGAATACGATAAAAATGACCAGCAATATCAATGCGTACACAATCGTCACTTCACCATCAAATCCAAACAACATGATAAACCACGCTGCTGCACACATCAAAATTGACTTGAGTAAATAATCTTTCCGCTTAATCACTCCCGGCATACAAACAAGTGCAATTGCCATAATGAGGCCGATATTGGCAGTTACGCTTCCTACTGCATTTCCTACTGCCATATCTACCTTTTTCTGAGCCGCGGCCATCACAGATACTAACATTTCCGGAAGCGTAGTTGCAATACTTACCACCGTGGCTCCGACAATCAACTTCGGAATGCCACTGACCTCTGCCATCCAGGATGCGGCATCCACAAAAAAGTCTCCGCCTTTAATCACAAACAACACGCCTATCGCAAACAGCAAAACTGTTATCGCTAAATCCATCTCATTCGTTCTCCTTATGTCTTTTGTAAACAATGCCTTGCTTCTTTTACAGGATTTTATTCTATCATACTCCTTATAACTCGTCAATGTAATGTAAATTTCATTTTTCTAGTGACAATCCCCCCGTCTCCGTGATACACTATATCTTAGTGAATTAAGAAAGGGTGTTACCATGGCATTTGACGGACTTATGACTGCAGCTTTAGTAAAGGAGCTTTCCGATACCTTAACCGGCGGACGCATCGTAAAGATAGCCCAGCCGGAAAAGGATGAGCTGCAATTACAAATAAAAAACTACGATACCTATAAGCTTTTGATTTCCGCAGACGCTTCTCTTCCGCTTCTCTATCTGACGGAAGACAGTAAGCAAAGTCCTTTGACTGCGCCGAATTTCTGTATGCTTCTTCGCAAGCATTTTAACAGTGCCCGGATTCTATCCGTAACCCAGCCTGGCTTGGAGCGTATCGTAGATTTTACCGTAGAGCATTTAAATGAACTGGGTGATGTTTGTCAGAAACACATTATGGTGGAGCTCATGGGCAAGCACAGCAACATCATCTTAGTAGATGAGAACGGCATGATTCTGGACTCCATAAAAAGAGTATCCGGTATGGTCAGCTCTGTCCGGGAGGTACTGCCGGGACGCCCGTACTTTATTCCGCAGACCCAGGAAAAACTGGACCCTTTGACCGTTTCCTTTGAAGAGTTTTTAACTTTACAGGAGAAACCAATGGAGCTTAGCAAAGCTCTGTATACTACCTTTACCGGAGTGTCACCTCAGACGGCCAACGAACTTTGTCACCGTTCCGGTCTTTCGCCGGACCTTTCTGCTGCTGAGTATTCCGAAGACTTTATGCGCCATCTGTTCCGGGTATTTACAGAACTTACAGATGAAATCAAAAACGGAGAATTTACACCGAATCTGGTGCGTAAGGACGGAGAACCGGTAGCCTTTTCCGCAATGGAACTGACGCTGTATGATGAAGAGCCTTACGAAGCGGAGTTTTTCGTTTCAGCTTCCGCCCTGTTACAAGAGTATTATTCTGAGAGAAACACGGTCACCCGCATCCGCCAGCGTTCTTCGGATTTGCGTCGGGTATTGCAATCTGCACTGGAACGTGAAGTAAAGAAATTTGATTTGCAGACAAAACAGTTAAAAGATACGGAATCCCGTGACAAATATAAGGTATACGGTGAGCTTCTCACCGCCTATGGCTATGGTGTGGAACCAGGAGCCAAGGAAACCACCGTCACCAACTACTACACGGATGAGCCGATGACCATTCCGTTAGATGAAACCATGTCTGCACTGGACAATGCTAAGCGATATTTTGAAAAGTACAATAAATTAAAGCGAACCTATGAGGCTCTGACCGAGCAGGTAACGGAAACCAGATCTGCTATTCTCCATCTGGAATCCATAAAAAATGCATTGGACATTGCACGACACGAAGAGGATTTGGTACAGATTAAGGCAGAGCTTACCGAATACGGTTACTTAAAAAAACACATGGTAGCACAGAAAGGTGGCAAAGGTAAAAAAGAGAAAAAGGTCCGCATTACCGCAAAACCGCTCCACTATCGTACCGAGGACGGCTTTGATCTGTATGTAGGAAAAAACAACTACCAGAACGACTACCTGACCTTTGAATTTGCAAACGGCAACGATTGGTGGTTCCATGCCAAGGACTGCGCCGGTTCCCATGTCATCTTAAAGAACGATGGCAGAGAACTTCCGGATCATGTATTTGAGGATGCAGGAGCACTGGCAGCATTCTACTCCAAGAATAAAGAAGCCGGAAAGGTTGAAATCGATTACGTAGATAAAAAGCAGGTGAAGAAACCGAATGGTGCCAAGCCGGGATTTGTGGTTTATTATACCAACTACTCCCTCATGGCAACGCCGGATATTTCCCATCTGACGGAAATTGAGGACTGATAAAGGAGGCAACTATGTATTTAGCCGATACCCACACCCATACAAAATTTTCCAGTGATTCTAAAGCCGAGCCTCGTGAGATGTTGGCTGCCGCAAAGGCAGTGGGACTCTCCTCTCTTTGCTTTACGGACCACATGGATTTGGACTTTCCGGGGGACGATACCCTGTTTGTCTTCGATACAAACGAATACTTTAAGAAACTGCTCCCGTTAAAGGAAGAAGCATCCAAGGATAAATCCATGCCGGAGCTTTTGCTCGGCATCGAGTTGGGCCTTCGCCCGAGTCGTCCGGACTTACGGGAGCAGATGGACATCTTATTGACAAACCATCCCTTTGATTTTGTCATCGGTTCTACACATGTAGTAGATGAATTAGACCCATATTATCAGGAATATTGGGACTTGCCGGGAGACCGCCTGCTCCGTTACTTTGAGGATATCCGTGCCAACGTGGCAGAGCACACGAACTTTGACTCCCTGGGTCACTTAGACTACATTATCCGTTATTTACCGGACTCCGTTTCTCTTGTGAAAGACTACGCAGTACGTGACTATATGGACTTAATCGAAGAAACCCTTCGCACCCTCATCTCCCGTGGTCAGGCTCTGGAAGTCAATACCGCCGGCCTGCGAAAAGGCCTCTCCTTCCCTCACCCAAAGGAAGAAATCCTTCGGCGTTACAAGGAACTGGGCGGTGAACTGCTGACCCTGGGCTCCGATGCCCATTTTCCGAGCGATGTAGGGGCAGACATTAAGCGGTGCGCGGAACTTATAAAGAATCTTGGATTCAAATATTATGCAGTGTATAAGGAACGGAAACCGGGAATGGTGAAGTTGTAAGAAAAGACCGCTGTGGCAAAACACCACAGCGGTCTTTTCTTTTTCAAAACATTTTTCAAAACATCCTTATGATAATACTGTAGTATTACTTTTGTCAACACTCAACGATATGTTATATCTTATACCCTATCCTTACCTGCTCTCCTTCTGCGCAAAGAACAGTTCCTCCCATTGCCAAATAAAACTTTTGTGCATCGTAATTCTTTTGGTTTACGGAAAGAAAAAATTCATTGTAACCATTCTTTGCAACTTGCCTTCTTGCTATGTCAAAGAATGCACTTCCCAGTCCTTGTCTTTGATACTCTTTTAAAATATAAAGTAAACCAATTTCCTGTCCGTACTCCCGAAATGGTCTGTACGGCTTCCCGCAAGTCATAAACCCGACAATCTTATCCCCATCGATTGCCACATATAATGAAATCTCGGGATTCTCTATGAATGACTCAAATATTCTCTTGTTCTTCTCTACATCATAACCTGTCAATTTTTCCTGTGAGTAAATTCCCTGATAAGTTGTATTCCAGACCTTCCCTTTTAAAACCGCAAGATCATAACAATCTGTCCTTACGGCTTCCCTGAAAACAATATCACCTATATTCTTTCTCCGCATCATACCATCTCCTTCCTCACCAAGTACAACATCACATGCTGCGGCAGCTCCACCTTCCCTCCGTTCGCATTGATATGCTCTCTTACCTCCTCCAGATACATCTGTCTTCTTTCCTCTGACAGCGTCTGCGTCCCTGAGTAGGTATTTAGAAGTGTCACATATCGGTCCGCGTCATAGGTATCCAAAAAGCGGTACTCATAAATCTCCGGTACTCCAAAATATCCTCCTGACTGCATCTGTGTAATTCGCCGTTCTTTTACTTTCTGTATCCCCTCTGTATCAAATCCCAAAGATTCCTCCGGAAGATACTTTTTCTTCAAGGTATTCAATCCGTCAAATATTCCTCCCTCATAATAGGTCACAGAGGACATATGCCAGAATACCGCCAAAGTTCCACCCGGTTTTAACATCTCCCATGCTTTCGGATACCCCACCCAGCTATCCACCCAATGAAATGCCGTAGCAGAATAAATCAAATCATACGTTTTCTCTGTCTCATACTGCTCAAAATAATCCTTTTTTACCGTAACTTTCGGATTATCTCCGTACTTTTGATTCAAAAACTCTACCTGCTCCTCACTAACCTCCAACAAATCAAGTAAAAAATCTCCCTGCAAAAATAGATCTGTTGCCTGTCCCGTACCAGTGCCTACTTCCAGTACCTCTGCATCTCTCCCAATACCCGAAAAAGAAATCACTTTGTCATACAACTCCCTCGGATAACCCGGTCTTGCCCTGTCATAATCCTTAATTACCTTTGAAAATGTGTTCTTTAAAAACTCTGTGTCCATAATTGACCTCCTTTTGTAAATATATCGTGCAGGCTCGCATGCTCACTTTGCCTACACGAAAAAAAGAACCGCAAGCAAACTCGGCCAAAAGCCAAATCTGTTACGGTTCTGCATCTCTATGATTTTAAACAGTAACCGCACAGAAACAAGACGTACCTCTTGTAACCATGCGGATTGCAATGATTACAATAGCCTACGTTCTTCTTCTCTGCGTTCTAAACTGTTCAACATTACGTTCATCATAGAGTATCCTTTCAAGTTGTTTTTTCACATCATAGCACAAGCGTTTCAAAAATACAAGGGGATTTTTCAGTTTCTTTCCTTTAGCCAATAATCCTATTGCATCACTTGACTATAAAACTGAATTTCTCGTGCGCTCGAAATTGGAATTTGTTGAACTGATAAGCAAAAATTTTATTGTTACTACCAAAGGCATTTAAAACAATCTATCTCGTCCAAGCATATTCATACATATCTATTCCTGATTCATTCTTCTCAAGACATTTTATTTCATGTAGACA
>JAZNBY010000219.1:0-2828 GCA_045587325.1 Lachnospiraceae bacterium
TCGCTGATAAGCAAAAAAAAACGGCCTTAAAAGCTTAGAAAGCCTTTAAAGCCAATGTTTCTTTTAGAGCTGCTGACGGGAATCGGACCCGTGACCTCCGCACTACCAATGCGACGCTCTACCGACTGAGCCACAGCAGCATCTCGCTAATTTGTGTTTCGCTATCAGCGACGTTTGTTAGTATACAATATTTTGTGGTGCTTGTCAATTACTTTTTTCAATTTTTTTCAAAAATATTGTCATTTCTTTTTATTTTAAATATTTTAGCATTTTTGTATCTTGTCACTCCAACGTACCGCACAACTAATATCCGCAATTTTATCCAATAATATACGATAAATTGATACTTCCTTTTATTGAAATTTTCACACAATAGAGGTATAATTTATATAAATAACACACTGCAAGGGAGGTTATTCTATGGGTAATTACAAAAATTTCGATTTGGTCGTTTACTTTGTGGCACACGGTGTTTCCTCAGCTACGGAAGAACAACTGCAAAAGGACATTGATTTTTTCAAGCATCATCTTCGTCTGGACAAGGTTTATTTGGAACCGTATCGTGACGGTACCTTTGCCACAGAAGAACAGTTACGTTTATGCAAGGAAGTGTTCAACCGTAACGGCATCCGGACCGAAGGAGGCATTACCACCAGCATGCCGGATCCGGAAGGTGCAAAAAAGAAGCAGCGTATGTTTAATACTTTCTGCTATAATGATACCTACATGTTAGACACACTCCAAAAGGTATGTGAGATGAATGCAAAGGTATTCGATGCCTTTATTCTGGATGATTTTTATTTTACCAACTGTACCTGTGAGACCTGTCGTAAGGAACGTGACCTTTATAATGAGAAGCACGGCATTACTGACGGAAGCTGGCAGGCCTATCGTTCCCACCGAATGTACGAAGTATCCCAGGACTATGTCATTGCTCCGGCAAAGAAGATAAACCCGGATTGCAAGATTACCATTAAGTATCCGAACTGGATGGAATCCTATCAGGAGACCGGCTATGACCCGGTACTGCAGAAAGAAATCTTTGACCTTATTTATACAGGAACAGAAACCCGTGACCCGGTAAATACGGACCAACACCTGCCACGGTATCTGTCCTTCTCCCTAATGCGGTATCTGGAAGATATGGCACCGGGGCGCAACGGCGGCGGCTGGTTTGACCCCTTTGACTGCAGAAGTCTTGACTACTACCTGGAGCAGGCCTATCTGACTGCCTTTGCAAAACCGCGGGAAATGATGATGTTCTGTTTCCAGGCTCTTGTTAATACCGTAAATGTTGCCGCATTGGGCTTTATGTTAGATAAGTTAGATCACCTGTTAGATCATCTCGGCACACCGGTGGGCATCCCGTGTTATATTCCGAATGCTTCCCAGGGTGAGGACAATGTACAGGATTTCCTCGGCATGCACGGTTTCCCGGTTGTGACTACCCCGTGGTTCCCGGAAAACGCCCCTACTGCCCTCTTTACCGCATCTTCCGCTTACGACCCGGATGTTGTGGACAAGCTGGAAGCTTACATTGCAGGTGGACACAAAGCCATCGTAACCAACGGTTTTGTAAAAGCCACCTTAGACCGGGGCTTAATGCGCATTACGTCCATCCGTGACAGAGGACGTATCGCGACCGTACAGGATTATGCCGCAGAGTCTTCCCTGTTCTACAATCGTTGGGAACGGGACTATGGCACCGCACCGGTTACGGTTCCGGTACTGGAATTCCGTAACAACGCCACCTGGGGCGCCATCTGTAAAGGCATCGCAGAAGAAGAGGCTTATACTCTCTTTGCCCGTGACACCTACGGCGACGGCCAAATGTACACCATGGTAGTACCGGATTCCTTCTCTCATATCAAGCGGTATCCGAATCTGATTCTTACCCGGATGAGAAAAGAGTTTGCCGTAAACGGCATTTATCTGGACGGCGACCCGATGATCAGCCTTTTTGTCTATGACAATGACACCTTTTTGCTCTATCCGTATGTAGACAACGACACGAAGGACAGTGATGTTCTCATCCATATCAAAGATGCCAAGCAGTTGATGCTTCCGGGTAGTGACAGAACCATCGATCCTCTTTATGTAAGAAACGGCGAAGCCGTGTTCTGCTTAAGAGCTATGGTAGGCAAGTTTACCTGCTATCAGGTAATACGCTAAAGAAGAAGCTGTCGCATCTATCGGAATGCGCAGCGGCATCGGGCGTGGCGGACTCTTGTGATTGATATGACAATGCAGAATAAAATAGTCGGAATAGATATAGTTTATTTTTGATTTCCCGAAGGGGCGCGCTTTTAGCGCAGTCGAAATCACCTCTTAGAAAAGACTGGGCGCGAGGTCGCCCCCGAGCGGCCTAGTCGTTCTTAGAGGAAGTTTGACGGAGCGTTGCGCTTTAAAAAATGAACTATATCTATTCCGACTATTTTTTAGCAGTTTCTCCAATCACAAGAGTGGGGCTGCGCATTCCGCATGCGACAGCCCCGCTCCATTCTTATAAGCTCTTCTCTAAAATCTGTATCATCTCATCCACATGTTCTTTCGTAATCACAAGCGGCGGAATGAAACGGATAATATTGGCTCCTGCGGATATTAAAATCATGCCGTTGCTCATGGAACGGTTCACAATCTCTTTCACCGGCTCCTTAAACTCCAGTCCCTGCATAAGACCGATACCCCTGTGAGCAACAATCTTGTCTGCATGACGAGCTGCCAACGCATCCAACTGCTCATACAAGTAAGATCCTACCTCTTTTACGTTAGCAAGAATATTCAATTCTTCAAAACGGTCAAATACAGTGCTTACCGCATGAGTAACA
>JAZNBY010000220.1:0-16406 GCA_045587325.1 Lachnospiraceae bacterium
GGATTCCGGGCTTGCGGTAAAGGATATTACCTTTGTGGCAGGGACGGTATATCGGGTGTCCTCTTTAGAGTCGGTGTATGATGCTACGATATTACCGTCTTTTCCGGAGATAAAGGAAGATAAGAGGACCTTTGCGAAAAGTTTTTATGTGCAGTATTGCAATACGGATCCGTTTTCGGGAAAGCGTCTGGTGGAAAAATACAGTGACACGGAATATGTGGTACAAAATCCTCCGGCAGCCCCTCTTACCCAGGCGGAGATGGACCGGGTATATGCACTTCCCTATATGCGGAATTACCATCCGTCTTATGAGGCGGCAGGCGGTATTCCAATCATCAATGAGTTAAAGTTCAGTCTGGTCAGTAACCGTGGATGCTTCGGCGGTTGTAACTTCTGCGCCTTGACCTTCCATCAGGGAAGAATTATTCAGACCAGAAGCCATGAGTCGATTTTGGAAGAAGCGAAACTGATGACCTGGGATCCGGATTTTAAGGGATACATTAACGATGTAGGAGGTCCGACGGCGAATTTTCGCGCACCGGCCTGCGAAAAACAGCTGACGAAGGGTGTTTGTCCGAATAAGCAATGTTTATTCCCGACCCCGTGTAAGAACTTAAAGGTTAACCACGAGGATTATCTGGCACTGCTCCGAAAGTTAAGAGAATTGCCGAAAGTAAAGAAGGTATTTATTCGTTCCGGCATCCGGTTCGACTATTTAATCTATGACAAGGACCGTACCTTCCTCAGAGAATTGTGCGAGCATCATGTCAGCGGGCAGTTAAAGGTAGCTCCGGAGCATGTGTGTGATGAGGTGCTTTCTAAGCTGGGAAAACCGAGTCGTAATGTTTATGACACGTTTATTACGGAATATAAAAAGATGAACGCAAGACTGGGGAAGGAACAGTATGTGGTACCGTATCTCATGTCCTCCCACCCGGGTTCTACCATGAAGGAAGCGGTGGAGCTGGCGGAGTATTTGCGGGATCTCGGCTATATGCCGGAGCAGGTACAGGACTTTTATCCCACACCGTCCACTATTTCCACCTGTATGTATTATACGGGGCTGGACCCGCGGACCATGGAGCCGGTGTATGTACCGAAGTCTCCTCATGAAAAGGCTATGCAGCGTGCCCTGATTCAGTACCGGAATCCGAAGAACTACGAACTGGTAGAAGAGGCATTAAAGCTTGCCCACAGGGAGGATTTGATCGGATTTGATAAGAAATGCCTGATTCGTCCGCGCAACAGGATGAGACAACAGGAGAAGGCCGGAATAACAGGACAGGGAGGAGTATTCCCTTACAAAAGAAGTACGGCTTCGGGCGCAGAAAAGGTAAACGGACGGGTAAAGAAAAAGAAAACCATACGGAACGTTCATAAGAAGAAATAACCGAAAAGGAGACGGAAATCATGTTTAAAAATTTTTATCCGAAAGAAGATGCAGAGTCCGCATATAGTATAGATTATGGGAGATTGTATGAAAACGGATACCGGGGTATTATTTTTGATATTGACAATACGTTAGTGAAGCATGGGGCACCGGCAACGAAGGAAGCCATAGAATTGGTGGACCGGTTGCGTAGAATGGGATTTGCTATATGCTTTTTATCAAATAATAACAAGGACAGAGTCAGTGGTTTCTGTGAGATGTTGGATGCTGCTTACATTTGCAAGGCAGGAAAGCCGAAGAAAAAAGGTTATGAAGCAGCAATGAAATTGCTGGGAACTACCGTGGAGCAGACGGTTTCCATCGGCGATCAGATTTTTACCGACATTTGGGGTGCCAATCGTTCCGGCCTTTATACGGTTTTGGTAAAGCAGATTGATAAAGAAGAAGAGTTTCAGATTGTGTTAAAGCGAAAACTGGAAAGAATTATATTACATTTCTATCGTAAAAAGAGAGGAAAGTAGTATGAAAAGAGGCAATATTGTTTTGATCGGCTTTATGGGATGCGGAAAAAGTACGGTAGGAAAAGAACTGGCGGCTGTGTTGAAGTTTTCGTTTTGCGATACGGATGCCTTGATTGAAGCTACTTATGAAAAATCGATTTCGAAAATGTTTGAAGAAGACGGCGAGGCGTATTTCCGAAATGCGGAGACGGAGCTGTTAAAGAAGCTGTCCGCAGAAGCGGATGGGATAGTTCTGGCAACCGGTGGCGGAATGCCCATGCGCAAGGAAAATGCAAAGTTGCTTCGTGATATAGGTAACGTAATCTTTTTGGAGACAAAGATTGAAGATATTTTAGAACGTTTACAAAAGGATACGGGCAGACCTCTTGCGGATGGAGTCGATAAGGAGAACCGCTTACGCCTTTTGTATGAGGAGCGTTTGCCGGTTTATCGTGCGGCGGCAGACTATTGTGTAGATACGGAACAAAAGTCGGTGCAAGAGATTGTTACAGAGATTAGTATGTTACAGGGTATGTAAGGAAGCGTGAAGGAGAAATAGTATGAAGATTTTGGTAATCAACGGACCAAATTTGAATTTTCTCGGAAGAAGGGATCCGAAGCAATACGGCACGGAAACGTATGCATCGTTGTGTGAAAAGATAGAGAAGGCTGCAAAAGAAAAGGGTGACAGTGTCGAACTGTTTCAAAATAACTGTGAAGGCTCAATTATTGACCGGTTACAGGCTGCTTACGACGATGGTACGGAAGGGATAATTATCAACCCGGGAGCGTACACCCATTACAGTTATGCCATCCGGGATGCATTAGAGGTTCTTTCAATAAAAAAAGTAGAGGTACATATTTCCGACATTCATAACAGAGAAGCGTTTCGGAGTGTATCCGTAACGGCACCGGTGTGTGACAAACAGATTGTGGGAAGGGGAACCGATGGGTATTTGCTTGCTATGGAAGCCTTACATGAGCTGAAATAGGGAACAATTCGGCATATTTCGGAGTGAATTGGTGAAATAATAAGAAAACCATGATTTTTTTGAAATTTGGTATTGAAAAAATTGTCAGAGTGCGATACACTAATTAGTAGTGAATTCTAAGGAGGATTTTTTATGATTTCTGCAGGTGATTTCAGAAACGGCATTACCCTTGAGATCGAGGGCAATGTTTATCAGATCGTTGAGTTCCAGCACGTAAAGCCGGGTAAGGGCGCAGCGTTTGTTAGAACGAAGTTAAAGAATATTAAGAGTGGTGGTGTTGTCGAGAAGACGTTCCGTCCGACGGAGAAGTTCCCGGCTGCACATATTGAGAGAGCAGACATGCAGTATCTGTACTCTGATGGTGAGATGTATCACTTCATGGACGTAGAGACCTATGACCAGATTGCTATGACTGAGGACCAGATCGGCGATTCCTTAAAGTTTGTTAAGGAGAACGAGATGGTTAAGATGCTTTCCCACAACAAGCAGGTATTCGCCATCGAGCCGCCGTTGTTCGTAGAACTCGTAATTACCGAGACCGAGCCGGGCTTCAAGGGTGATACTGCTACCGGCGCTACCAAGCCGGCTGTTGTAGAGACCGGAGCTACTGTATATGTACCGTTGTTCGTTGATCAGGGTGAGACCATCCAGATTGATACCAGAACCGGTGAATACATGAAGAGAGTATAAGCCTATGTACACCAGACCACAGAAGAGATTCTGTGGTCTGGTGTTGTTTATATAGGGGAGATTGTAGAATAGATGGCAGGGGGAATCATATTACAAAGGAGAATGGGTAGATATGGATTTGAACAATGTAACCGATCAGAATGGAAATCCGTTAGGAATGGGATGGTATAAGTTTTTAATT
Source organism: Lachnospiraceae bacterium (assembly GCA_045587325.1). GTDB lineage: Bacteria > Bacillota > Clostridia > Lachnospirales > Lachnospiraceae > SIG307. The sequence continues at coordinate 3,754 of JAZNBY010000220.1, forward strand.
TACTTTGCCTTGTTTGCAGGTGGAATTCTTAATGCGGGGACCGGCATTTTGTCTTTGACCGGTATGATTTATGAAGTACAAGATGTTTCCGGGGTAACTGCGGAGATGGTTTATAGAGTTTATGGCGATGGACTGAGAGTTTTAGATATTCTTTCCGGTTTGGCATTGATTGCCGCAGGGGTGTTTGCATTTATAGTTCGTGATAAGCTTGCAAAATTCAAACCAGAAGCTCCGAAATTTGTTACAATTTTATATTCGTTTGCTTTAGGCGCATCTGTTTTTTATGTAGTGCTGGCAAGTGCAATTACTTCTATTTCGCTTATCGAATCTCAAGCAGTAACAATATCTATGTCAGTGGTGTTTTTGTGTGTTAATATCAGTTACTTCAGAAAGAGAGCCTTTTTGTTTAACGGAAACGTATCGGTATATAAACCAAATCAGAATCAGTATTCCACACCGGTGACACCGCAGGTACAGGCATATGCACCGTATCAGAATCAGAATGCTGCTCCGGTAGCACCGCAGGCACCGGTACAAGCACCGTATCAGAATCAGAATGTCGCTCCGGTGGTACAACAGGCACCGGTACAAGCACCGTATCAGAATCAGAATGCCGCTCCGGTGGCACAACAGACACCGGTATATGCTCCAAATCAGAATGTTGCGCCGGTAGTACCGGTAGCGTCGCAGAATCCGATGCAGTATGATGAGGAGAAAACACAAATATTAATGCCGGTACCGGAAACACCGGTGGCACCGATTGCTCCTGTAGCGTCAGAACCGCAGGCAGAACCGGCACGTAAACATAAATTCTGTATGGAGTGTGGTACTGCTTTAGTACCGGGAACCAAGTTCTGTATGAATTGCGGAACAAAAATAGAATAAAAATCGGAAAAGCCTTCCAGTATAAGCAGGATTGCATGCGGAATACTAAAGATGCAACTTACTTTAGGTATGATGTGCAGAAAAGGAGGCTTTTATGAAAAAGAAGCTTGTATGCCTTATGGCAATGTGCTGTATGTCTATGTTCTTTGTGGCATGTGCCTGTGGAAGTGATATGGGAAGCGAGGGTCAGACTTCTCCGACTCCGTCCACGACACAGCAGCCGAATGATGTTACCGGAACCGGGACACCGGAACAGGATATGAACGGCGGAAACAATGATACAACCCAGAACGGAGCAGGTAGCACCGATGGTAACGACGGTATCATTAATGACATCGGAAATGGTATGGACGATGTTATTGATGGTGTAGGTGACGGTGTGAATGATGTTATGGATGGTGTCGGAAATGCAGTAGACGATGTGACCGGAGGGAACGCAGGTAATGCAGGAACTACCGGAAATGGCGGAACTACGGGTGCAGGAACTGCAAGATAGAATGACAAGAAATGGGGCTGACGCAGATATTTTGAATGCGCAGCCTCACTTTTTTATTAAAATTTCAAATGTATCAAATAGGAAATCGTTTCCTTCTCTTCATGGAGTATATCATACGGATAGCCGCAATGCCGGATTACGTTTTGGGAAGCGATATTATTTCTGCCGATTTTTGCGGATATGGTGGAATATCCCTGTTCTTTTGCATAAGATAAAAGGTGTGGGACACATTCGGTTGCATAGCCCTTCCTGCGATAAGAGGCAGCTATGAAGTATCCGATTGCAAATGGTACAGTATCATCGCCGGTAAGGGAAAAGCCGGCATGACCGATAAGGTCACCGGATTGTTTGTTATAGATTCCCCAAAGTGCCAGATCAAAAAAAGGATAGACGTTTTTTATATAAGCTTCATGCTTTATCCGCTCGGTTTCGTAGCTGCCAAGCGGGTGCTTCAAATAGGAGGATTCATCTGTAGTTGCACACATTTCATACAGTACAGGAAAATCTTCCTGTGAGAACTCCCGGATGAAAAGCCGGGGAGTTGATAAAATAGGAGCAGGATAGGAACAGGCATGGGCATGGACTCTTTGTAAATATGCCAAATCCAGGTTTGCAAAGCTTTCAAACAGAGAGTGGCAGGCAGAGAGCCGGTCGGTCTCCATTTCCGGAGGAAGATAACCAAGGCAAGGGATATGTGCAATTTGAGCAGCGCGGGCAACGGAATCGCTGTTTGTAATAAGAAGGCATTCTTCCGGCAGAATACCGAAACGATCTTTTCCGGAAGTAATACAATCGGAAGAGAAGTCCTCATCCGGTTTTGCTAAATGAACAGGGAGACCGGCATGCTTTATTTGAAGGAGAAAATCTTCCAGATACGGGTAGTTTGAAGCCGAAAGACCGGTATCTTTACAGGGATTTTTTTCTATGTTTTTTAAAGCGAGTATAATTCCTTTTAACATATGCCGGACCTTTCTTTTTCTTTTTTTTCAGTTTAGCACAGTCAAAACAGATTCGTAAAGACAAAATATGGGGAGAGAAACGAAAAAAAGCAAAAAAAATGAAAAAAACACTTGATTATCTTTGCGATTTGTGTTTTTCTATTAGTATGGATTTTTGTTTTTAAAAAGAATAGAATCCCATTCTATAGGAACTGAAAGGTTGGTATGAAGTATTATGAAAAAAGTAGTAAAGTTTGGCGGAAGTTCCCTGGCAAGTGCGGAACAGTTTAAGAAGGTAGGCGATATTATTCGTGCGGATGAGAGCCGTAAGTACGTAGTGCCGTCTGCACCGGGAAAGCGCTATTCCAATGATACAAAGGTAACCGATATGTTATACGGTTGCTACGCGTTAGCAGAGGCAGAGAAAGATTTCTCTAACGAACTCGCAGCAATTGAAGCACGTTATGATGAGATTATTCAGGGGTTAGGCTTAAAGCTTTCCTTAAAGGATGAGTTTGAAGTAATCGAAAAGAATTTTAAGTTAAAGGCAGGAAGTGATTATGCAGCTTCCCGTGGTGAGTACTTAAACGGTCGTATTATGGCGGCTTATCTCGGTTATGAATTTATTGATGCGGCTGAAGTGATTTTCTTCCACAGTGATGGTAGCTTTGATGCGGAAAAGACGGATACCGTTTTATCCAAGCGCCTTGCAAAAGTAGAGCGTGCGGTTATTCCGGGCTTCTACGGAGCAAAGAAAAGCGGTGAAGTAAAGACCTTTTCCCGTGGCGGTTCCGATGTAACCGGTTCCATTGTTGCAAGAGCAGCAAAGGTAGACCTTTATGAGAACTGGACGGATGTTTCCGGTTTCCTTGTAACAGATCCGCGTATTATCGACAATCCGAAGCCGATTACTACGATTACATACAGAGAGCTTCGTGAGCTTTCTTACATGGGTGCAGGCGTTCTGCATGAGGATGCTATTTTCCCGGTTCGTAAGGCTGGTATTCCGATTAATATCCGTAACACCAATGCACCGGAAGATGAAGGTACCATGATTGTGGAGAGTACCTGCCGTATTCCGGAGTATACCATTACCGGTATCGCTGGTAAGAAGGGCTTTGTAGCGGTTAATATTGAAAAGGATATGATGAACTCTGAGGTGGGCTTCGGTCGTAAGGTATTGCAGGCATTTGAAGAGAACGGCATTTCTTTTGAACATGTTCCGTCCGGTATTGATACCATGACTGTATTTGTTCATCAGCCGGAGTTCGAAGGAAAAGAGCAGAGTGTACTGAGTGCATTGCATCGTCTGGCTTCTCCGGATTCCATCGATTTAGAGGCAAATCTTGCACTGTTGGCAGTGGTAGGTCGTGGCATGAAGTCCAATCGTGGTGTGGCAGCTCGTATTTTTGCGGCGCTTGCTCATAACAATATCAACATTAAGATGATTGACCAGGGGTCCAGTGAGCTTAACATTATCATCGGTGTTCGTAACGAGGACTTTGAAACTGCTATTAAGGCAATCTACGATATTTTCGTATCGTCGGTGCTTTAATATACAAACACAATTAAGAAAGAGAAAGCGGGGTATTACAACATGAAGATTCAAAATGTAACTGACGCAGCATTTAAGAAGTATGGTAAGGTGGTAACCGGAATTGATTTTTCCGATATGATCGCTGAGATGAAGAAGATGGACATTCCGGCAGATGTAGTATATGAGCCGGGTCTTGCTAACCTTGAGGCTTGTGCTTCCGCAAAGGATCTTTGCGAGAGCTGCTATGGTGGTATGCCGATTCAGGTTGGTCACTGCAGCGGTAACAACTACAAGTTAAACGCAGTGGAGTATCACAGAGATTCCGAGATTAACATTTCTGTTGACGGTATGGTTTTACTTCTCGGTAAGCAGGAAGATATCGAGGATGATTTTACCTATGATACTGCGAAGATTGAGGCATTCTTAGTACCGGCAGGTGTTGCTGTAGAGCTTTACGCAACCACCCTTCACTATGCTCCGTGTAATTCTGAGAAGACCGGTTTCCGTGGCATCGTAGTTCTTCCGAAGGGAACCAACTATGATCTTGCAAAGCAGCCGGCAAAGACTCCGGAGGATAAGCTTATGACCGCTGTAAATAAGTGGCTCATTGCTCATGAAGATGCAAAGATTGCGGGCGCATTCAACGGCTTAAAGGGCGAGAACATTACTTTAGCATAAGAATTACTTTATGTCGGGCAGACACAAATAAAACAGGGTTACGCATCAAGCGCAACCCTGTTTTTTATTTATTTTCATATTGATTAAATAAATAGCGATGCGAGGAACAACACCAGAAGATGTGCCGGGTAGAAAATGTAGAAAAAGTATTTCAGTTTTCTTGCCGGTACTTCGATGCCGTTGTACATGTAAATCGGGATAAATGCCATCAAGCATGCAATATCATACTGCAGGAAAACGAGGCATCCGAGAAGAATCATCATCTTCTTTGAATGACGGAAAATGTAAAATACCGCAATGGCAAGGATTCCGAAGAAGTTGTAATCGGTACGTAATAAAACGGAAACAAGGCCGGCAACAACAACACATGCGATTTGGCCTAACATCTGGCGGAACGCAGCCTTCGGAGTGGCATCCTTGGCTTCAAAGTAGCGCATACCAAGTAGCATCAAAAGTCCAATAAAAAATGTGAATACCGTGTTTTGGTATTGCCAACAAAATATAGAGGTTTTTACACCGTCTAAGTTTGTATACAAACCGGATGCAGTAGTAACAACTAAATTAAAAGGAATTTCTGCGGCAAGAGCACAGATTCCGACACGAGTCAAATATCGTTTATAATTGGACGTATGTATAAATCCTTCCACCAATAAAAAGGCAAACAGCGGAAATGCAATGCGCCCAACACGGCGTAAAATAAAATAAATGGAACACAGATTTTTGTAATTATCCGGAACAAGAGAAATCATCCATTCATTGGAATCTTCCGAAGTAAGGATGTTCCAGTAGCCGGGTTCTTTAGCCAGATTAGCATAAACCAGTGTAACGGCAATGTGGTCGATTAACATGGTAAGGGCCGCAAAGATTTTTAAAAAATTAGCAGGAAAACCGGTTTGCGGGGTAGATTTGTTTTGTAATGTTGTCTGATTCGTCATTGAAGTTTCCTCCTCTTTATGTTATGATTATATATAAGAGCGGAAAGAATTTCAAGTAATATTTTAATAAAGCAGTGAGGTGGAACAAGATGGAACGGAGAAAATTTTGGCGCAACTTTTTTGCGGTGGCTGGATTGATTATGTTGTATTGCGTATTACAGAATTTGTCGACGATTTGGTCATTCATACAGGCGATATTGAGTGCGTTTTCTCCGATTGTCATGGGCTTTATTTTTGCCTTTGTTCTGAATCTGCCTATGCGAGGTTTTGAACGGGTGTGGGAGAAGGCGGAATTGGGCACAAAGCGATTTATCAGAAGGCGGAAAAGCAAGAAGAATAAACCGTCCACAGAGATAAAGAAAGGGAAACATGAGAGTAAGTCGGATGTAGTTGCAGTAAAAATGAGTAAGGTCAGCCGGGTGCTTTGCAGGCCGGGCTGCCTGTTTGTTTCCATTCTCCTTATTTTTGTGGTGTTATCCGCTATTATTGCAGTGGTACTGCCGGAAATCGTGAATGCGATTATGATGATTGTAGATGGCGTACAGGTGTGGTTTGAAAAAATAAGAGTTTGGTGCATAAAGTACGCGGAAGAGTATCCGGTGATTTATGAGACTATTATTGAAATGGAGATTGACTGGGAGTCTACCGCAAAGAGTATTCTCGGAGTCATCGGTTCCGGTACCATTGATGTTGTGGGGAGTACGTTTTCACGTATTATCAGTACGTTGGGCGGCATTGTGGATATTGTAATTGCACTTATTTTTGCAATCTATGTGTTACTGAGCAAGGAGACATTGAAAAAGCAGATGGATAAGTTTTTCCGGGCATTTCTGCCGGGAAAAGTGCGTCTGTTTGTGTTACATGTTTCAAGTACATCTCAAAAGATCTTTTCGGCGTTTATTACCGGCCAGTGTATCGAAGCGGTGATTCTGGGAAGTTTGTGTACCATCGGTATGTTGATCTTTAAGTTTCCGTATGCGGGAATGATTGGTGTATTGGTGGGTGTTACTGCATTGATTCCGGTAGTTGGTGCATTTATCGGCGCCGGTGTAGGTGCATTTCTTATTTTGATGATAGACCCGTTCAAGGCATTGATGTTTTTGGTATTTATTGTAGTTTTGCAACAAATTGAAGGAAATGTCATTTATCCGAAGGTGGTGGGTAGTTCTGTAGGTCTTCCGGCTATGTGGGTGTTGGCGGCAGTAACGGTTGGCGGTAGTCTTGGCGGAATTGTCGGAATGCTGTTTTCGGTACCGGTAGCTTCGGTGATTTATACATTGATGGGTGAATTTACCAAGCGTCAGTTACGGAAGAAGAGAAGAAGGAAAAAGAAGGTGGTAGAATATGACGAAACCGAAGAAGTATCCGAAGACAACGGGGAAGAAGTCTGAGGTAAAAGCCTGTAAGAAATGGGGAGAAATGACGAAGGAAGAACGGAAAACATGGCTAAGGAAAGAAATCATTGGCTGGGGGATTGTTATCTTTTCGGCGATTGTTATCGGTTTGATTTTGAACATGGTTGTGTTTATGAAGGTAAATATTCCGTCAGAATCCATGGTACCTACTTTGAATGAAGGCGATAAATCCATCGGGTTTCGGTTATCCTATTTATTTTCCGATCCTGAGCGGGGAGATGTGGTGGTATTTGATTATCCGGATGATGAATCGATATACTATGTGAAGCGAATTATCGGTTTGCCGGGGGAAATCATAGAAATTACGGATGGGAAGGTATATATTTGGGAAGATGAGACAGGAGAAGCGAAGACATTGCTTGATGAACCCTACTTAAAAGAAGAGCCGACAGGCTCTTATGGGGTGTTTCATGTGCCGGAAGGATGCTATTTTATGCTGGGCGATAATCGGAATGTGTCATGGGACTCCCGAAAGTGGGAAAACAAGTATGTAGAACGAAAAAAAATTCGGTGTAAAGTATTGCTACGATACTGGCCGAATTTTGGATTTATTGATTAAATTTTGTAGAGGAACTAATGACGCGGGTGCTTGCTGATTACAGCATGTGCCTGCGTAATTTCTGCCATAATGGATGCTTTAAACTGGCTGTCAAACTCACACAGACGGGACATAAGCTCACCCTGTGTGGTAGCTACGTATTTCGGTTTTACGCGATTCAACGTGTAGGAGGCAATATCAAGACGGCAACGCTCGCATTTGCAACCGTCGAGAAAGACGAGCATCTCATCTAAAGTAAGGATTACATATTCTTCCATAATATTACGTAATATTAATTGCATAGAATAACCTCCGTTTGTCCGTATGGTTTTATGGTAACACTTTTTTGACGGAATGTAAAGAAAAAACATGAAAAAGGATTGGAAAAGGATGCAAAATCAAAAAGAAGTTGCAGACAAATTAATAAGGGAGCACTCTTTAACAAAAGAGGAATGGAGTTGCTTGCTGAGTCAGCCGGAACAAGAGATTGTTTCTTATCTCAGAGAGGAAGCAAGAAAGGTTACGGACCGAGTATTCGGACGGCAGGTTTACATAAGAGGATTGATTGAATATACCAATATTTGTAAGAAAAACTGTTATTATTGCGGGATTCGTAAAAGTAATACCTGTGTGAGCAGGTATCGGTTGACGGAAGAGGAGATAATTGCCTGTTGTGAGGAGGGATATGAGGCCGGATTGCGGACGTTTGTACTACAGGGAGGAGAAGACGGATACTTTACAGAAGAGCGTCTTTGTGGGATAATAAGAGAAATAAAGAGGCGATTTCCTGATTGTGCGCTTACCTTGTCGGTAGGAGAATGGAAAAAAAGCAGTTACATGAAGTTTTACGAAGCAGGAGCAGATCGTTATCTTTTGCGACAGGAGACGGCAAATGAAGCACATTACGGAATGCTTCATCCGAAGAATCAGACGTATTCGGAGAGAATGAGGTGTTTAGCTGATTTAAAGGAAATCGGATACCAGGTAGGCTGCGGATTCTTGGTGGGTTCTCCGTATCAGACGTTAGATTGTATTGTAGAGGACTTGTTGTTTTTGGAAGGCTTCCGTCCGCAGATGGTTGGAATCGGGCCTTTTTTGCCTGCAAAGAACACGCCTTTTGAAGGGGAGAAAGCAGGGAGCAGCGCACTTACCTTGTTTCTTCTTTCGGCAATCCGCCTGATGCTTCCGGAAGTGTTATTGCCGGCAACCACAGCTTTGGGAACGGCATGTTCTGACGGACGAATGCAGGGATTGCTGCATGGTGCCAATGTCATTATGCCGAATCTGTCTCCGACGGCAGTAAGAGAGAAGTACGCATTGTATAACAACAAGATACACAGCGGAAGCGAAGCGGCGGAGCATTTGGAGCTACTTAAGAAAGAGTTGACAAAAGAGAATTTTACAGTGGCAATTGCCCGTGGTGATGCACCCGGGTTTGCAATATAATTAATTTTACTAACGGGGAAGATAGTTCTGACCCGAAAGAAAGGAAAAGAGAATATGTACAACAAAGCATCATTAAGAGCAGAGGAGTTTATTTCCCATGAGGAAATTACTGCAACCCTTGCGTATGCTGAGGAGAACAAGAAGAATTTTGCCTTAATTGACGAAATTCTTGCGAAGGCAGAGCTGTGTAAGGGACTTGACCACAGAGAGGCATCGGTGCTTCTTGCCTGTGAGGACCCGGAACGGGTGGCCAGAATGTATACCATGGCGGAAGAGTTGAAAAAGAAATTTTACGGCAATCGTATTGTTATGTTTGCTCCGTTGTATCTTTCCAACTATTGTATCAACGGCTGTGTGTATTGTCCGTATCACATAAAAAACAAGCACATTGCCCGTAAGAAGCTGACGCAGGAGGAGATTGTAAAGGAAGTAACGGCTTTGCAGGATATGGGCCACAAGCGTCTTGCACTGGAAGCCGGTGAGGATCCGGTAAATAATCCGATTGAGTACATTTTAGAGTGTATTGATACCATTTACAGTATTAAGCATAAAAATGGTGCGATTCGCCGTGTGAATGTAAATATAGCAGCGACTACGGTAGAAAACTATCGGAAGTTGAAGGATGCCGGTATTGGCACCTACATTTTGTTCCAGGAGACTTATCATAAGGAGAGTTACGAGAAGCTTCATCCGATGGGACCGAAGCATGACTATGCGTACCATACCGAGGCTATGGACCGTGCTATGGAAGGCGGTATTGATGACGTAGGCTTGGGCGTATTGTTCGGCCTGGAACTGTATAAGTACGAATTTGCAGGTCTTTTGATGCATGCGGAGCATTTGGAGGCAGTGCATGGTGTGGGACCTCATACCATCAGCGTGCCGCGTATCAAACGTGCGGATGATATTGACCCGACGGTATTCGATAACGGTATCAGCGATGAGATTTTTGCAAAGCTTTGTGCACTGATTCGTATTTCCGTACCGTATACGGGTATGATTATTTCCACAAGAGAGAGCAAAGAGGTCCGTGAAAAGGTAATCCGTCTCGGTGTTTCCCAAATCAGTGGAGCTTCCAAGACCAGTGTGGGCGGTTATTCGGAGCCGGAGCCTGAGGAGGAGAATTCCGAGCAGTTTGATGTCAGCGACAAACGTACCTTAGATGAGGTAGTTCGTTGGCTGATGGAGTTCGGGTACATTCCGTCCTTCTGTACCGCATGTTATCGTGAAGGTAGAACCGGTGACCGCTTTATGAGTCTTTGTAAGAGCGGACAGATACAGAATTGTTGTCATCCGAATGCGCTGATGACCTTAAAAGAGTATTTGATGGACTATGCTTCCGAAGAGACAAAGAAAATCGGTGAAGCCCTGATTCAGGCGGAACTGAACAATATTCCGAAGGAAAAGGTACGTGAGGTTTGTGAAGATCATTTAAAGAAGATTGAAGAAGGAATCCGTGATTTCCGGTTCTAAGGAGGCTTTATGGAGATGAATACAACACCTGCTTCCGAACGGGTACATATTGCATTTTTCGGCAGACGAAATGCCGGAAAGTCCAGTCTGATTAATGCGGTAACAGGACAGGAGCTTTCTGTGGTGTCCGATGTGAAAGGAACCACCACGGACCCGGTATATAAGACCATGGAACTTCTTCCTGTCGGGCCGGTGGTAATTATCGATACGCCGGGATACGATGATGAGGGAGACTTGGGCGAGTTACGCGTAAAAAAGACCCGTCAGGTATTAAATCGGACGGATTGCGGTATTTTAGTGGTAGATGGCACTATCGGAATGGAAGACTGTGAGAAGGCTTTGATTGCCTTGTTTGAAGAGCGGAAGATTCCCTGTCTGGTGGTGTGGAATAAAGCGGATGAGGTCAAACTAGAAACCGACAACCTGCCTTGTTCGGAGACAGAGGCATCCGATGACAAACAAGAATTTTTGAAGAGGCTTTGGGTTAGTGCCGAGACCGGAACAGGTATTCATGAATTAAAGGAACGTATCGGTGCATTGCTTCATACGGAAGAGGAAAAACGCCGGATCATCGGAGATAAGATAAAACCGCAAGATGTGGCAGTGCTTGTAGTTCCCATTGATGAAGCAGCGCCCAAGGGAAGACTTATACTTCCGCAACAGCAGACCATTCGCGATATTTTGGATGCAGAAGGAATGCCACTTGTGGTAAAGGATACCGGACTGAAGGAAGCATTTGTGGCACTTACTAGTCCGCCGGCTATGGTCATTACCGATAGCCAGGTGTTTGGGAAGGTGGCAAAGCAGGTACCGGAGGACGTACCGCTGACATCTTTTTCCATATTGATGGCCCGATACAAAGGCTTTTTATCCACTGCTGTAGCGGGAGTTAGAGCATTGGAAAATCTGCAGGACGGAGATAAAATCCTGATTTCGGAAGGGTGTACCCACCACAGACAGTGCGGTGACATCGGAACGGTAAAACTTCCGGCTATGATTCGCAAGTTTACCGGGAAGGAACCGGAGTTTGTATTTACTTCCGGTAAGGATTTTCCTGAGGAGTTTTCTGGGATACGTCTGGTCATTCACTGTGGAGGCTGCATGTTAACGGAACGTGAGTTACAATATCGAAAAAAGACCGCAGAAGGGGAAGGAGTATCGTTTACCAATTACGGAATCGCCATGGCGTATATGAACGGTATTCTGACAAGGAGCGTAGCAATGTTCCCGGAAGTGGCGGAATTGTTGGAGGATAAGGGATTATGGCAAAATTAGAGCAGAGTTTTAATGAGGATTTTGATCAGTTACTTAACAGAATTGAAGAGGGAATTGCAAACGGAAGTTTTTCTGCTTCCTTGGAGGATTCCAGTGATTTCAGATGTGGTGAGGCACGGTGCAGTGTTCGTGTTTTTGAACGATACAGTTTTATGGGTTCGAATCGCCTTAGTATGAGCGTGACGTTGTTTCAGGTGGGAGACGGACCTGTTCAGCTTTCGGCAATCACGGCGGGCGGAAGTCAGGCAATGCTTTTTAAAATGAATACATTTGGGGAAAAAGCATTTTTAGAGAAACTGGAAGAGATTTTATAAAGGATTATAATATTGCTGTCGGGAAGGAAAAGAAGTATGAATATCGTAGTGTTGGAACGTAACAGCGTGGGACCGGATATCCCGGTGGATTGCTTTTATAAACTTGGAAATGTGACCTGTTACAAAAATACGGTTACCATAGAGGAGGTAAAAGAACGGGTAAAGGATGCAGACATTATTGTAGCCAATAAGTCTCCCATGTGCGAGGAAAGCTTAAAGGACGCAACGAAGGTAAAGTTGATTTGTGAGTTTGCTACCGGATATGATAACTGTGATTTGGCGTATTGTAAGTCTCGGGGAATCCGCGTGACCAATGTACCGGATTATTGTTCCGCTATGGTGGCACAGCATACCTTTGCGCTGGCTTTGGCCCTGTCCCAGAAGTTGCCGCACTACGATCACTACGTAAAATCCGGTGCCTACAGTGCCCAGGACCGCTTTTCCAATTTTGACCGGTCATTCTATGAATTGGAAGGTAAGACCTGGGGTATTGTAGGCATGGGAAATATCGGGAAACGAGTGGCAAAGATTGCCACAGCCTTCGGTTGTAAGGTGATATTCCATTCCGTAACGGGAAAGAGTACTGTTACCGAATATCCGCAGGTGGATAAAGAGACGTTACTTCGAGAAAGTGATTTTCTTTCTTTGCACTGTCCGCTTAGTGAGTTGACCCGTGATTTCATCAAGTCGGAGGCCAAGCGGTCTTAGGAAGACAAGGATTTG
>JAZNBY010000221.1:0-5639 GCA_045587325.1 Lachnospiraceae bacterium
CAACGGCCTGCCACCGGACACACCGGTTCCACACGGTAGTCGGAAGCTTTGAGAATCTTCTCCACCTTGGCATACCCGTAGGTCTTCTTAGCCTTTAACACCTTGGCTTCAATGACATCCCCCACCACGGCCCCTTTTACAAACAAAGTAAAGCCGTCGGCACGGCCGATGCCTTCCCCGGCGTTTCCCATATCCGTAATCTCAATTGTCACAAGGTCGTTTTTCCTTGGAGTCATGTCTGCACACTCTCTTTCTTCTCTTATCTTGGCCAGGATATCAAACCTAACTCCGATACCCATTGGGATGGCTGCTGTGCCACTTCCAAGCGGTAGCAATAATCTCTTCCATATCCGTGTACTGCGGCTCCCAGCCAAGTACCGTTCTCGCCTTCTCGCTGGATGCAATGAGGGTCGCCGGATCGCCACCGCGACGCGGTGCCTCTTCTGCCTTAATCGGCAGTCCGGTTACACGTCTGGTTGCTTCCACGATTTCCCTTACACTGTAGCCTTCTCCGCTGCCAAGGTTGAACACATCACTGTCGTTGCCCTGCATCAGGTACTCTACCGCCAATACATGGGCTTTTGCCAAATCCGTTACATGTACATAGTCACGGACACAGGTACCGTCCTTGGTCGGATAATCCGTACCGCAAATATCAATATGGTCACGCTGGCCTAACGGAACCTGCATAACAATCGGAATCAAATGGGTCTCCGGTGCATGGGCTTCACCGATTTCACCGCTTACATGGGCTCCGCAGGCATTGAAATACCGCAGTGCCACATACTTCAGGCCATGGGCAACATCCGCCCATTTCATCATCTTCTCCATGGCAAGCTTCGTCTCGCCGTAGGCGTTGATCGGGGAAGTTTTATCCGTCTCCAAAATCGGAATATTCTCCGGCTCGCCGTAGGTTGCCGCCGTGGAAGAAAATACAATTTTCTTTACATCATGGGCAATCATGGACTCAAGCAACACCTTGGTGCCGCATACGTTGTTATCATAATACTTTAACGGATTCTTCATGCTCTCTGCCACCAGAGAGTTTGCCGCAAAATGAATCACCGCATCAATCTTTTCTGCTTCGAACACAGAATCCACAAAGGCACGGTTTCTGATATCTCCTTCATAGAAACGTGCGCTCTTATGTACTGCTTCTCTGTGGCCTGTTTCCAGGTTATCCGCCACCACAACGTCAATGCCTCTCTCCACCAGTTCATACACCATATGGGAACCGATATAACCGGCTCCTCCCAATACTAAAATTGTCATCTCTTTATCCTCCCATTTGACATTTTCTATGTAATGACAACTATACACCTTCCCCTAAGGGTAATGTCAAGTAATCATTTTCCGGTTTTCCGCATATTTGTCTCAAACATCTTCTGATAACCAAGCCAGCCCATCTCTTCCGTACCATCAAACAGTGCCGTCACTCCCGCCAGCTTTGCATCCAGATTATCTGCCATACTGAGGGCCAGAGCCTCTGCCAATGCCGGCTTCTTCGGGGAACCGTATTCCAGTTCTCCGTGATGGGATAAAATACAGTGAAGCAACTCGTTCTTCCGCTTCACGGAAAAACCGCCAAGCTTATCCATCCGTTTCGACAACCAGTCCGCGCCGATATAAATATGGCCAAGTAACTGTCCCGCATCGGTGTAATCGTTCTCCGGAAATGCGGAAATCTCAGCCAGCTTGCCCACGTCATGAAACATGGCTGCCGTAAGTAACAGATCCCGATCAAGCACCGGATAATGATCCGTCAGATAAGAACACAGCTTTGTTACGGACACCGTATGCTCCAGAAGTCCTCCCACAAAGTTATGATGCATGGTCTTTGCAGCGGAATGAGACAAAAACATTTCCTTAAACTTCGGATCTTCCTTATAGTAGCTTTCCGCCAACAACTTGAACTGCGCATCCTTTAAAGATGCAATATAACCAAGCAATTCCTTATACATCTCCGCCGTATCCTTCTTGGTACACGGCATATATTCACTGACATCGTATTCCCCTTCCGACAGGCGACGTACTCTGCGGATATTTAACTGCAATGCCCCCTGGAAGCTTACCACCTGGCCCTCCACACGGATATAGTCCAACGCATCAAAATGCTCGATTCCGCTATTTAACTCCCATACCTTTCCGTCAATGGTTCCGGTCTTATCCTGCAAAATCAGGGAATAATAATTTTTCCCGGCCTTGGTCTGCAATGTCTGCTTCTGTTTGCAGAAATAATTCTCGGAAACCATATCCCCATCATGCAATTCTTTTATATAATACATAACTTCCCTCCGTCTTTCTTTCTCTATTAATGGAATTTTACTTCCGGCAATATGTAAAGTGTCTGTTCCTTCCGTTCTCCCTTTATCTCTCTGCTGACGATTACACGGATTGTTTGCGGTCCTGCGGAATTAATCTCTTCATAAAACTGTCTTGCATCGGTTACCGGTAAGATACCAAGCAGGGTGATGATGTCTCCGTTTTTAATCCCCGCATTCATGGCCGGAGAAGATGGCAACACTTCTGCTACATACACGCCTTCCGGCAGGTTATATTTTCCGCCGGCACTTTTCTCTATGGTTTCCAGGCGCATTCCGCAATACATTCGCGGAATGTTGTTTAACAATTTCTCAATCACATCTTGTAAATTTCCTGCCATGGTAGCGGTAATCACACCGCTTTCCCCTTGATTTAAGGAATCGCTGACAATTCCGATTACTTCTCCTGCCATATTGAACACAAAGCCGTCACCGGTGGCATACTCCGTGATTCCCGTAGTAAAATACCGGATTTCGTCATCAATAATCTGCGCTACCCGGCCATTGCCCGTAACCATACCGATTTCCATCGCTCCCATATGACCGTTCGGATTGCCCAGTACCATCACCGGCGTCCCCGGTCTCACATCCCCCAGTGCAAACACTGCTTTCACCGGATAGTCTTCTTTCGCAAACTTCCCTACCGCAGAAAAACGTACGGCTAACACTGCCAGCCGGTAATTGGTATCATAAGAATACAACGAACCTTCCACCGTTTCTCCGTTTGCGAAGGTAATTTCAAACTTCGTTGCGCCTTCAATACTGTCCAGATTGGTTAAGAATAGAAGGTCAATTCCGTTGTCTCCTACATAAAGCGCAGAAGCATTCTTTGTAATCTCATAGGACTCCTCGAACCAGTCCACTCCTTCCGTAATGGCGGTTACCTTCACCATGGAATGCTCCAGTTCTCCTGCCAACCCTACCAGACCGGAATAGATATTCAAAAAACCCTGTATGGTCTCATCCTGCGGCACCTCCGGAAACGGTGTTTCTGTCTTATTATTTCCCACACTGACTTCCACACTCGGTGTTACCTTCTGTGGTAATCCTGGTGTAGTGGAAGAATCGGATACTGCCGGCGTTTTGGTAGGTGCCGGTGTCTTTGTGGCTGCAGGTACTCCAGTCCCTTCCGGTGTAGGGCTGCCGTTGCCGATTCCTACTACCTGCCTGGAAGGCTCCGTCAATCCGAATTGTTTCGCAAAGAAACGTCCGGACGTTACCATGACTGCTCCCGCAATCACACCGAACACCAGGGCATACCCACCCGTCCGAAGCAGTTTTTTCCCGACACGCTGCCAGTTGATTCTCTTCTTCGGTACGATTTGTTCCTGTATTACCTGATATTCTTCCTTTTGTACACTTTCCTTGTTTTCCTCCATAGCGCAACCTCCTAAAAGCTCCTGCCCTATTCCTTATGCTTTGCTTAAGCCTCTTCTGTCAAAACAAGCGGAAGCGTAAAAACAAACTCTGTTCCCACACCTTCCGTACTGATTACGTTAATGTTCTCCTTATGGGCCGTAATGATTTCTTTTGCAATGGAAAGACCCAGTCCTGTTCCCTTTTTGTCCTTTCCTCTGGAACTATCGGACTTATAAAAACGATCCCATATTTTAGTCAGTTCTTCCTTTGGAATACCGACACCGCTATCCTTTACCGAAACCAGTGCTTTTCTGCCCTTCTCCTCCACCGTAATACGGATGACCGAATCCATATTGCTGAATTTGACAGCATTATCCACCAAATTGTAAAGCACCTGACTAATCTTATCCCGGTCTGCCGTCACCAAAATCTCCTTAGCAGAAAACACCAGCTGAATCACCATACGCTTCTTTTTGCACAATCCTTCAAAGGTCCGTGCCAAATTCTTTATCACATCATTAATATCAAACTCCGTCGGCTGAAGTATCATTCCCTTTTGGTCAAGGGTATTCAGGGTAAGGAGATTGGACGTAAGCTTTGTCAGCCGGTCCACCTCAAACAATATGACATCCAGATACTTTTCCTGTAACTCCGGAGGAATGGTTCCGTCTTTCATGGCCTCCGCATATCCCTTAACGGAAGTAAGCGGTGATCGAAAATCATGGGAAACATTGGCAATAATCTCCCTCTGGTACTCATTGAACCGATACATGGTATCGCCCATATAGCCGATGACATCAGACAGCTCCCTGAACTCTCCGTTAAATCTTGTAGAAGGCTTCTTTTCAAAATTTCCGGCGGAATATTCTCTCGCTGCCTTTACCGTCTTCTTTAACGGCACTACTGTAACAAAATAAATGCCTATAAATACCAGCAACAGAATAATCATGATAGCCAGATAATACCAGTTCATTTCATAGATGGCGTCACTGACCTCCGCCTCTACATCCGTCATAGGAACCATCATGCAGACATATCCCTTTACGGTGTACTGGTACGTAAGCGGAACAACCACGGCAAGCACCGGCTCTTTTACGATTTCCTGCCTGTAGAAATCCCGGTGAAAGGTCTCTTCCAAAAATCCCGGCACAATTTCATCCAACTGGATTATGGTATCATTAATGGGCTCCGTATCTACCACAACCTTACCCCAGGATGCTGCAATCAAAATACGTACATCCAGCAGATCCGCCACCGGCTCCAGATGTTCCATAAGCTTCGCTGTGGTAATCCGGCTGTCATAGTACCGTCTCACATATCCTTCCGTAATGAGTCCCGCATCAGCATAAAGCTTCTGCTCCCGCTTCTCCAGTATACTCTTTTCCATGAGTCCTGCCACAATCGTATTTGCGGTAAAAAACAATCCCGCCGCAATCATCAGATAAAACACTAAAAGTTTTCTCGTCAGACTTCCCTTCATACTTTCTTTACCTCGAATTTGTAGCCGATACCCCACACCGTTGCAATGCTCCAGTTGGCGCGGTCCTTTATCTTTTCGCGGACACGCTTTACATGCACGTCAACAGTTCTCGTATCACCGATATATTCATAGCCCCAGATGTGGTCAAGGAGCTGCTCTCTTGTAAACACCTGATTCGGATGGGACGCGAGGAAATACAATAACTCAAGTTCCTTCGGCGGCATCTCCACCTGCTGCCCCAGATAAGTCACGGCGTAATTGGTCTGATTGATTAACAAATCCTGATAAATCACGCAGTCGCCCTGCTTTTCGTTCGGGAACTGCTCTGATTTTTCTTTCTCGGTATCCGATACGAAGCGGCGCAACACTGCCTTTACTCTGGCTACCAGTTCCTTGGAATCAAAGGGCTTAATCATATAATCATCCGCACCTAATTCCAGGCCAAGAACCTTATCAAAAACCTCTCCCTTTGCGGAAAG